>NZ_JBBYGR010000010.1:0-77206 GCF_038405005.1 Xanthomonas sp. JL1
AGGATCTGGACGTGCATCTGATCTGCGACAACGACGCCACCCACAAGCACGCCAGGATCAAGGCATGGCTGGCCAAACGGCCACGCTACCACATGCATTACACGCCGACCTACAGCTCCTGGCTCAATCAGGTCGAGCGCTGGTTCGGCCTGATCACCCAACGGGCGATCAGGCGCAGCTCCTTCGACTCGGTGGCCGATCTAAAGCGCAAGATCAACGCCTTCGTGGAGCACTACAATCAAAATCCGCGACCGTTCAAATGGACTGCGACCGCTGACTCGATCCTCGCCAAGATCGAACGGCTCTGCAAAGTTATCAACGGAACGCCACACTAGAATGCATGCCACCGACGCGTGCCGGACGCGCAGCGGCCGCATGATGCAGCGACCGACCCGTACCTGCCTCTGTGCTCGCGCTCAGCATGACGCGGCACACGCAGCTACCGAAACCGGTCAAGGCGCTTCCACCTCATAGCCTGGCACCTGCAGGCGCGCCAGATAGCCATCCGGCGCCGTCAGCCGGCTGATCGACAGCACAGCGAAGGTGCTGCGATTACGCTGCAAGGCGGCGGTGGCGATGCTCAACCAATGGTCACGCATGCGCCGTTCCAGATCGTCGATGCCACGCGTCTTCGCAGCACCGGAGCTAGCCACCGCACTCATGCAGGCGGCCTGCCGATCTTGGTGCGGTAGCTGACGCAAGACCTCTAGATCGCCTACCGACCAGGCATTGGCACGCTCCACCATCGTAGGCAAATCGCGTTCCACCGTCACCAGAATGCGGCGAAAACATTCGATATCGTTCATGCCACCGGCACGGAATTCCTTGAGCGCCTGTCGCGGGTCCGCGATCTTGTGGTCCAGCACCGTGGGCGTCGGCTTGATGCCTGCGCGCTTGGCGGCGCGCTCCACGACCGACCAGATCACCGGCGCGCGGGTCAGGCCCGCGCGCTTCAGCGCCGCCTGATACAACTCGCCGGCTGCCAGCATCGGACGCTTGCGCTCGACGCCTTGGTCGCTGCCGAGATAGCGGGCTTTGGCCACGCTCCAGCGCGCATACAGATCGGGCGGCAGCACCTCGCGCAGTTCGCGGCCATCTTCGTTCTTCATCGCCTTCATCGCCGATGGCAACAAGGTCAGCCTGCCGAAGACCCCCATGCCGACATCGAGCGCTATGCTCGGCGCCATCAATACCTGCTGGGACTGGCCGATGCTGGTTTCCACTTCGGTCGATTGCCATTGCAGGCGTTTGCGCAGCGGCGACTGCGTGCCCAGTATCCACAACACGTGCTCGCCCTTGCTGACCTTCCACAAGCCCGGTCCGGGCTGCACGCCGCGCACGACCATGGCCTCCAGATCCACCACCGGCGGCGGTGGCGGCACCGTCTCGCTGGCGGTCGCCAATAGCGACTCAGCATCAAGCCCGCTCCCCATCCCTCTACCTTGCGTTGCATCGGATGTGGCCCCCTGTTTGAGACGGACAGTACGCAAGCCGGCAGCGGCCGCGTCAGGGAAGGGTTCGGCCGTCCTCGTCGTCGATGCCTAGCCTGGGAGCAACGTCGCCAGGTGCGCAGCTAGCGGTGAGGCCTCGTTGAGCAGCGCAAAGCCTTCCCAGACGAATCCCGGCGACACCGTGCAGCCCACCAGGGTGAAGTCACCGAGCGAACGTGCCGCTTGCCAGCAGCCTGCGGGCACCACATGCATCGGTTCGCCGCGCTCGGCGGCATCCACAACCACACGCTGCAATCGCGCGCTGGAGGCGTCGTAGATCAGTAGTTCCAGCGCATCGCCTTGCTGCCAATGCCACGTCTCTTCGGCATCCACACAGTGCCACGCACTGCATTGGCCTGCGCTCAGCAGAAAACGAATAGCGGTCAATGCCGGGCGGGTCTTACCGTTGTCGGTCACCTGGTGTGCGGAGGCATAGACGCGGCGGTAGTGCCCGCCTTCCGGATGCGGAGCGAGGTCCAGCGCGTGGATCAGGGCGGCGGCGGTCGGATGCATGCGTGCATGCATGCTAGGCCAGACGCGCCACCGCTGCATCAGGGCAGCTGTTTGCCCGCGCGCAAACAGGTGCGGAAGAACACCAGCAGATCCCAGCTATAGCGCTTGAGCAAACGGCGCGGCTCGTTGAGCAGCCGATACATCCATTCCAGATGCAGGCGCCGCACCCACTCGGGCGCACGCTTGGCGGTACCCGACAAGAAATCGAGCAACGCGCCCACGCCGAAGACCAGCGGCACGCCCAGCGCATGGCTGTGATCCAGGATCCAGCGCTCCTGCAGCGGGTTGCCGAACGCCACCAGCAGCACATCGGCACCGGAGCGATTGATGCGCTCGGTCAGACCCTCGCCGGCCGCCGCGAATTCGCCGTAGCCATCGCACATACCGACCACCTGCTGACCCAACGTCCCGGTCAGCGTGGCTGCAGCGGTCTTGCCGACGCCGGGACGACCGCCCAGCAGGAAGAATTTGAGCGGCTGCGCACTCTCACGGCACAGATACGGAATCAGGTCGGTGCCATTGAGGTTGCCGGCGAAGCGGCGGCCGTGGATCAGCCGCGCGGCCAGATCCATGCCGATCCCGTCATTGACGATGCGCACGCTGGGCTCGCGCATACGCATGCGCAGCGCTTGGCATTGCACGATGAAATTGGTATTGGCGAAGAACACCCGACGCGGCTGACGTGCTGCCAACGCATGGAATAGATCCAGCGCGAAGGCTTCCTGGGTTGTGGACAACACCGGAAAGCCACCTAACGCAATCACCACACCGGGCGGCGTGTTCCCGCTGGCAATTCCCGTCGTCTCAACATCAACGCGCTGGCCCTGCATCATCGCATCACCAAAGGTCGTAAGGGAATACAGACAACAGTCCGGCCTGCAGTTTTTCCAAATCGAAATCGCCGTTGCCGCCCAACTGAAGACACTCTTCCACGCTGTTACCGGAATGCCACTGCATGCGTCCGGTACCGTTGTAGTAGTCGTCGTACTTGAAGCGATCTTCGCCGTTGCCCCAATCCAGATACACCGCGGGTATCCCATAGGCTTCGGCGAGAATCAAGCCATGCAATGAGCTGCTGACCACCAACTCGACGCCAAGCAACGCGCTCATGAAGGTCGCAGGCTTCACGTTGGGGAACACCAAATGTTCCTTATACGCACTGTACTTTTCGACCGGCTCATTGAAGTGCGGCACGATGGCGAACGGCCGCTTGTTGATCGGGCCCAGCGCGTCGGCCGGGAAGAACATCGGCGTCAGCAGCCCGGGATCGCCATACACCTCCGGCACCGCGATACCGCGATCGAGCAGAAACTTGCGCGTCTTCGGACCACGCACTGCACGCACATCGAGCGTACTGAAGGTGTTGCGTTCGGCAGGAATCTTGCCGTTGATGCCACTGCCCCAGACGGTGTCACCATCTTTGGCGAAATGCAGCACCGAGCCGATCGCGATCAGCTTCTTGCTCAGATCCTGCTTCTCGATCAGCGTCTTGTCCTGCAAAGACAACACGCAGGAGACGATCACCTTTGACAGGTGATCTCCCATATTCACACCAGCGTTTTTGGGCTGCCACCAGAACAGTGCACGACGTTCTGCATGTTCTATCCATTTCTGCAGCAAGGCGTTGGCCATAAGGTTGGAGTCTCTTAAAGAAAAATGTGCGCCGCATCAATGCGAGAGCACAGCCTCTGACGAGGCGTGCACTGCTGCGCCTTGCTGTGGATACAGACGGGTTTCCGGATACGCGCTGGGAGTCAGCACGCGATCGGTGGTGTCGGACCAATTCAGGCACTGGCGATAACGTACGCGCGGTGCTTCCAATGCGCGGCCAATTGCCGCAATAACGGAATCAGCGTTGCCTGGGGTGTAGCCGAAACGCGATTGATACGGCCCGACCACCGCATTCGGACATACCGCAGGCAATCCGAAGAAATCGTATTGCAACAACTTCATCGAACTATCAGCCAAGTACACCGGCACCTGCTCGGACGCGTACGGCGCAATTCCGAAACGTGCGTGTTTGATGTAACCAATCGTCTCGGCGTGCTTCATTTCGCCATAGACCACGACGTTATCGCCATAGCGGGGATGCCGGCCCATGCCCGAGCCGATCACGTGAAACGTCACCTGCGGAAAAGCCTTGCTGGCAACCACGAAGAACTCCGGGTCGAACAGCATCGAACCGACCGCGACTGCATGGATTCCCTCGCCGTACGGCGAGGGATCGCCAAGTTGGTCCAGGTTGTGATCCACGCCATGCCCGACGTGGTAGACGTTGTCGCGGCTGGCGATCTCTTCTGCCATTGCCGGCGACACCAGTGCGATCACATCGAGCGTGGGCGCGACGCGGTCGAACTCGCGTTCGATGTAGGACGCCACATTGATCGTGCTCAGCCCGTCAGAGGCGCGATAGACCAGCTTCGCCGCCGGATTGACGCGTTTTGCCAGCTCGATGAAAGCAACCGCGATGCCACTTTCGAAGACGATCACATCCGACTCGCGCATCCAGTCGAGCAGTTGGCGTGGCGGGTGCGCAGCGTACCAGCGGAACATCGCATCCTCGAGCGCACGCAGCCACGGACGGCGCGTATTGAACGGATGCACCGTCGTACGCCACAGGTAGCAGTCGACGCCCTTATGCGAGACAACCGTGTTGGCAGTCTCGTCGAGCGGCAACCGCATATCCCCCTTCATGCGCGACAACCGGCTATAGCGCAGCGAGAAAAACCGCGTGGTTCCACGCAGCGCCAGTTGATCGGTGATGAAATGGATATTGGCGCGCCGCGGCGTGCGGTAATCGTGGGCGGACAAGACCAGATAGCAAGGCCGGCGGATGCCGGAAGCGGCGGCGGGTGTGTCGCTCATGGGCCGTGTCCTAATGAATGCGTGAGTGAAAGCATGACTGATTGCAGGCGAAGACGATGTCGACTCATCGACGCGCCTTGGCCTGCGTCAGCAACTTGCGAATGCTGATGATGGCAATCACATCGCGACGGAATGCAGGCCAGATCGCCAGCGCAAGCAGGCAAACCGCAAGCATCGCCGCTGCGCCGACGGCCAGCTGCTCCCAGAGCGAGCCGCCAACCGTGATGGATGCGTAATACGCGCATCCGCCCGCAATGCCATAAGCGGCCATGGTACGCAGCGCATCGGTGAAGAGCGCTCCGACCGGCGCATCGGAAATCTTGCCGATCCATATCAGCGACAGCGGCCAAGTCAGCAACAAACCGAACGAATAGCCGATCGCCACGCCCATCGCGCCCCAACGCGAGCCGACGAAGATGCAGGCGATCAGCAGGATGCGGGTGACCAGCGAATACACCAGCTGCGCGCGCATCAATCCCCGCGCAAGAAACACCCAATACGTCGCATAGGCGGCCGTCTGGAAGATACCGCCCAGTGTCAGTGCCTGGAACAGCGGTACGGCCTCGCGCCATTGCTCGCCCAGTACCAGCACGATCAACGGCATCGCCAATGCGCAAGCGAACGAGAACAGCGCGAAGATCAGATGCACCATCACGGTCTGTCCGCGCAACAGGAACGCACTGAAGCGTTCGCGGTCGTCCTGCAGCTGAGACAACACCGGCAATGCCACGCTGGTGGCCGGCGCATTGATCTGGTTCAACGGCATCATCAACAATTGGAATGCGCGGTTGTACAAGCCGAGCGCGTCCGGCCCGGTCCGCCACCCGATGATCACCTGCCCCACATTGCGACTTGCATAGCCCAGCAACTGGGCAGCCATCAGGTTCCAGCCGAAATTGATGAAATCGCGCATCGGGGCCGAACGCTGGTAGCCACCCGGCAACCAGCGCGCGCAGCTCGCGGCGATGACGAAATTGACGATGGCCTGCACCACCTGCTGGACCACCAACGCCCAGTAGCCCCAGCCGAGCAACGCAGCAGCAACCGCGGCGCCCAAGCCAAGCACCTGCGAGCCCGCATCACTGAGCGCTACCTGCCCAAAGCGCAACCCACGGCTCAGGTGCGCGCGATACTGCGTGGTCATGCCATTGATCAGGAAGGTGACCGCCAGTGCCTGGGAAATCGTCACCAGGGCCGGCTCTTTGTAGAAGTTCGCAATCAGATGCGCCGACGCGAACACCACCAGCGATAGCAGCAAACCGATGCCGCTGTTGATCCAGAACAGGTTATCGCGTTGCTCGCGGCTGACATGTTTGGCTTGCACCGCCGCTGCCGACAGGCCGAAATCGCGCAGGATCTCGGCAGCCCCCACAATCGCGGTGACCATCGCCATCAGGCCGTAGTCGTAAGGCCTCAGCAATCGCGCCAACAGAATGATGCCGCCGAACTGCACCACCATCTTGACCGACTGGCCAAGCATGGTCAATGCTGCGCCGCCAGCAGCGCGCGAGCCCAGGCTGCGTTGCGGAGGCGGCGGTGGTGGTGTGGGAGATGTCATCGTAGGTGTCTCTGCGGTCACAGCGCGGCGTCTCCGTCCTTGCCCAGCGCTTCCAGATAGGTGCGGTAATGCAACTGCCCGATCCGTGGCCAGTCGCGCTGCGAAAGATCCGGTACCGGCCCGCGCGGTGCGGCGCGCACCTTGTCGAGCATGCCGGTCAGCAGCGGCGCATCGAACTCGCCTTCATACAGGAACACCCACCCAGGTCCGACTTCCTCGGCGATGGATGCATTCGATTCGCTCCACGGCGCCAGCACCGGGCGCGCCAGCGACAACGCCAGCAGCAAGGTGCCGGAGTTATGCATCTGCCGATACGGCAACACCACCAGCTCAGCCTCGCTGACTTCGCGTGCCAGCACCGGCTCTTCCACATAGGCCAGCAAAGCGCTGATGCGCGGATCCTGCGTGCAGGCGTCCTCCACCAAGCTGCGCATCTGCGGCGTGGCCGGGTTGCCGACGATGCGTAGAGTCACGCGCGCATCGTCGACCTTGTGCATGACCTCCAGCAGCGTTTCGACGCCTTTATACGGGCGAATCAGGCCGAAGTGCAGCAACCGCCCCGGCACCGTGCTGCTCTGCTCCATCGTTGCGAACCAGTCGCGATAGTGGCCGTGCAGAATCGTATCGGTGAACGGCGGACGCGGCGGCGTAGTCGCATTGATGCGGATCCAGCGACGTGTCAGCCGGTCGATCCCGCGCAGCAGGCTCCGTTCGCGCCAACCGCGGTCTTCATGCGGTGCAAGATTGTGCAGGGTGCGCACCACCGGCGTGCCGGTCAGCTGCAGCTTGAACAACAACAATGCAGCACAGACCTGCTTGGCCAAGGTGCCTGCAGCAGTTGGATGGCGCAGCAAGTATTCGGGCCAATGCAGGTGCAACACGTCGTAGCGCGACAACAAAGCATCGCGCATCGAAAAAAAACGCGGATGCACTGCGGCGGGCAACGCGTCGTAGAGCTGGGTCAGGTACGGGTTGGTGTTGGCGGTGGGTTTTTCGGTGGAAAACAGCACCGTGACCTGCGGCTGGGTTGCCGCACGGGTCATCGACGGAGAGGCCAGCGCGCTCATCGCACCGCCTCCTGCACGCGCGGGATGCCCAACGCGTCGTGATATTCGTCGATGTAGCGCCCGACCACGTGCTTCCAGTCGTAGCGACTGACATAAGCCATGGACGCGGTACGGCGCGTGTCGAAATCGTTGTCGGCATGCAGCGCAAGCGCCTGCACTTGATCGGCTGCCGCCTCGATCTTGTCGCGATTGACGATCACGCCCTGGCCCGATTCGCTGGCAAGCCGCACGAACGGCGGAATATCGCTGAGGATCGGAATCAAGCCCGCACTCATCGCCTCAACCGCTGCAATACCGAAACCCTCATGCCGCGACAAGCAAACGAAAAACTGCGCTTGCTGCATCAGTGCACGCAGTTGCTCCTGCGAGGGCGACATGCTCAGCTGCACCTTGTCCTGCAGCCCACGCTCGGCAATCGCCTTGCGCAAATCGGACTCGTTCAGATCGTACTCGCGACCGGCGATGATCAGCCGCCATTGCGGGTCGCGCTTGAGCGCGGCTTGCAGCAACGCCAGCGTTTCGATCAGCCCCTTGTTGACCGACCAACGCCCGAAATACAGCATCGTTCGGCCGGGTGTGGTCGCACCCTGCCCTGCATATTTCTGTACATCCACACCGTTTTCGATCACGCGTAGTCGCGATGGCGCCACCACCTCGGCAAACAGATCGCCATCGTTTTCGCTGGTCGCGATCACGCGCGCATAGGCCAAGGCCGAGATGCGCGTCAGCGTCTGGAACCACAGCTGCTTCATGCACGATGCGTAAGCGGTGTGGAAAAACCCGCCATGCGTGGACACCACCATCGGCTTGCCGTGCAGCGGCTTGGTCAATGCCAGATAGTCGTAAAAAAAGTCGATACCGTGCAGATGGACAACATCGGCCGAACGAATCGCATCGAGTACCGACGGCGCCAACGGATAGCGCGACGATCCGCGATAGCCAATCCGCCGGATCGGCAGCCCTTGATGCGTGTCGTGCGCCGACAGCCGCCCACTGGGATCGGTGAACACACGGTCCAGCGTCACGACCTCAACCGTATCGGCGCTAGTGGCTTGATGTTGGCGGGCAACATTGAGAACGACCTCTTCCATGCCTCCGATCGAAGGATGGAATTGGCGAACGACATGCACCACTTTCATTACGCCAATCTCCTTTGCCAGCGACGCGCATCGAGTTGCTGCGACGGCTGATGATTCTGAAAACTCGTCATTTACGTTTCAATCCCAACATCCATGGCGCCCCACGCACCAGCACCGCGCGCATCGGCACGCTCATCGTGATCGCGAAGGCGCTTAGCCCCAACGCCCAGGCGGGCGTACCGATTGCGCTGCGTGCGATCAGGCCCGTCCGTGCCACCACGCTGGTGGCCACCAGGAAGACCAACGTATGCGTGCATAAAATCAGCAGCGTATTGGTACCGATCCACTGCACCCAGCGCATTCCCCGAATGAAATAGGCGACGCAAAACGTCATCGCCGTTCCTAGCAAGCTGACCAGCAGAAACACGGCCGCCGACTGCCCGAACTGCAAATTGTTCACGTCCACCTGCCCGTTCCACCCGGCCAGCCACCACCACACTGCGGCCAACGGCAACAACGCCAGCGCCCACACCTGCGCGCCCAGCGATCGCAGCGCTTCGGCAAAGCGCGACAGCCAGCCGCCTATGGCGATGAAGAACAACGCGACCGGCAGCACATCCAGTGCGAGCGGTAAACGCAATTGCAGCGACGGGAACCAGCCTGCCCATGCCAGCGCCAGTGTCAAGCTGATCGCCGCTACCGCGGCCGCACTCAATCGCGCACGCAAGGCAATGTAAGCAAGCATTGTGACAAACAAGGCGGGGAGAAACCACAGCGCCGGAAGCACATACAGACGTGAACCATTGGCCCACAGCAATCCGGTGAGCGGGTGCCACAACGGTCGCGTCTGTGGATGCCCCGCATGCCCATCCATCGCAGCGCTCAGCAACCACAGCGCATAGGCCACCATAAAAAATGCAAGATACGGAACCAGCAAGGTGCGCCCCAGCTTCGCAACCGTTGCGCCCGTCAATGCGCGCTGCCCAAACCGTTCGCCGACCCAGCCCGACAACACGAAAAACAGCGGCACATGGAAGCTGTACGCGAACAGCTTGTATGCGGGCGGCATGCCGCTGGCATGGCCCAGCACCACCAACGCGATGGCCACCGCCTTCGCAGCATCGATCTGCCAATCGCGCGTCGGCCTGGCGTCTGCCGAACTGTGCACACGCGCACCATGCGTTGGAGAGAGTTCGCTTGTCATGCCAAAAAAACGCCGTTCATGCCACCACCCGGCGCGCACCCAGCGTCCATGGCGCGAAGCGCATCAAGATCCAACGCAGCGGCACGCAGGCGGCCAATGCAAACAACGTGACGAACACTGCCCAACCGAGCCCCGGACGCGCACTGCCGAAACCACCAGCCAATGCCGCAACACCGGACAATACAAAGAACACCAACATATGCGTGCAAAGAATCAGCAAGGTATTACGGCCGATCCACTGCAGCCACGCCCAGCTTTGTACCAGCCGCGCCGCGCAGATCACCATCAACGCACCGAGCAATGCGCTCACCAGGAACAGCGCGTGATTGTGTCCGAATTCGAGCATGTTGACGTCGATTCGCCCGTTTGCTTCGGCCAGCCAGGCTACCGCTAATGCCAACACGACCGTCGCCAGGGCGCTGCCAGCCAAGGATGTCGGCAGGCGTGGCGACACGTAGATCAGCAAGGCGCCCAATGCGTAGAAACACAGCGACACCGGTAGCACGTCCAGGCCGAAAAAAATCCGCACGTGCTGGACTGGGAACCAGTTCATCCACAACCACGCCACGATCAATGCCAGCACTGCGATCAATATCGGCGACATCCGGCGGCGCAAGACCATGTAGCTCACCAAGGTCACCAACATGACGGGCAAAAACCACAGCGGTGGCTGCACATACAGGTCCGGACCAATACCGGTAAACATCGCCACCATCGGCTCCCACCAGGGGTGACTTCCCCAGCGCGCAGCCTTCTCACCGACATTACGGGTCAGCAACCAGTATGCGTAGCCCAGGAGATAAAAGGTGACGTATGGCAGCAGCAAGCTACGTGCCTGCTTGGCGATCGTCTGCGTCAGGCCGGTATCGCGCGAGGCATAGCCCGCTGCCAACCAACCCGACACCAGGAAAAACAGCGGCACGTGGAAGCTATAGGCAAACAAAGTCATGCCATGTGGGACGCCCTTGGCATGGCAGAACACCACCAACAGGATCGCAATGGCCTTGGTGGCATCGATGCGCGGATCGCGGGCGCGACCAGTGGATGCAACCTGCGACCCGGCGGCCGGCAAAGACGACGGGGATGCCGGCGTTGCCGACACACTCATCGTGCCGCTCCCGCAGGCAATAGCAACTGCGCGCCATCTGCCGTTGGATCATCCTTGATCAAGGCAGTCTGCGTGCCGGACGCAGACCAGGGCGGCAACATATGCCACATGCAACCGCAGACAAACCACCACAACGCCGAGGTCTTGATCGAGAAGTAGCCGTTGGAGACCAACAGGCTCAAGGCGAACGCGAAGATCGCCAGATTCTTGAACAGCTGCCCTTCCTTACTGGGCATCAACAGCAGGAAGGAATACGACAGCAGGAACGCCAGCACGCCGACGATCGACTGCGACGCAATGAAATACGAGATTCCGCTATCGAAGTAACGGTACGCCTGGTCAAAATCCAGGCCCATCCAGGACTCGAACGACAGGTTATTCATCGAATACACGGTGAAGAATACCCGCCCCATCGTGGTGTCCTGGTAGGCAGTGATGCCCGTGACCCAGACCAGCAACCACGCGCTCATGATCACCAACAGGAACACCAAAAAGGCCAGTCGTTGATCCAGCCGTTTCAACAGCGGCGACAGCAACACCATCAAGACACAGGTGCCCGCCGCCAATCGTCCGTCGGAGGCCACGATCATGAAGCCGATCAACCCCACAGACAGAATCAGCGCCGCCGGCCGCATCCAACGCCAGAACACCAGCACGATTGCGGTAAAGAAGCAGATGTAGTTGCCCATCGTCACAGGCTCGATGAACATCGAGGAGGCACGCGGCAGATTGGAACCCGGCAGGAAGTTGCGCTCGCCCGGCCGCGTGGCGCTGACGAACAGGTTGCTGTCTTCGTTCCAGAAACCTTCGGCGCTCATGCCACGCGCATTGACGAAGAAGCTCTTGGGGTTGATCAGATCGCCGTATTTCACTGGCATCGCCAATTCGAAGGCGGCAACCAGCGAGACAATGATGGTCATGCGGATGAAGAGCTTGGGCACCGAACCGGTGTAAGCCGAGCCAAGCACGACGAAGGCGAAAACCACCAGCGCGTCGCGGAAAAACTTGGGGTCGATCTGCCAGTTCACCAAAAAACGCACGAACATCAGCGCGACGATGAAGCCGAGTCCACTGACGATCAAGGCAATGCGTTTACGGCTCAGCGAGCCCAGACCAAGCAAAAAGCAGGCCGCGTAAACCATGACCTCGACAGCGTAGGTGATCACCGGTCGCACGGTGAACACGTTCGCGTTGACGAACGCCAGTACCAGGTTGTAACCCACGCCTACCAGCAACGTCAGCTCAATCAGCAGGTTGTGCCAGCGGACGCGAGTTTCCTCTCTCATTCGAATCAGCATGCAGCCGCCTGCTTGAAAGAGGCGGCTGCGATGCAGCCGCCCGTGGCGCCGAACGCGCCAGGTCGCACGCTCCCCACCATCATCAGTACGCGGTCTTCTGTCCGAGCACGCGCACTGCGGTCAGCACGATGATGCGGATATCCAGCCACAGCGACCAACGACGGATGTAATCGAGATCGTACTGGATACGCTTCTTCATGGTGCGCAGTTCCGGAGTTTCGCCACGGAAGCCGTTCACCTGCGCCCAACCGGTGATACCCGGCTTGACGTAGTGACGCTGCATGTAGTGGTTGATCAGCTTTTCATAGTGCGTGTTGTGCTGCGCGGCGTGCGGACGCGGGCCAACAATCGACATGCTGCCGCCCAGCACGTTGAAGATCTGCGGCAACTCGTCCAGGCTGCTGCGGCGCAGGAATGCACCGAAACGCGTGATGCGTGCGTCGTTCTTGGTCGCCTGCTGGATCGTGGTGCCATGGTCGTCATGCACCCGCATCGAGCGGAACTTGAACATGTAGAACTCGCGGCCGCCCAAGCCATGACGGCGCTGGCGGAAGAACACCGGGCCAGGCGAGCTCAACTTGACGCCGACTGCAATGGCGGCCATCAGCGGCCACAGGCCCAGCAGCGCGATGACAGCCAGAATCTTGTCCTGCAACGCCTTGGCCACCACGAAGTAATTGTCGCGGTCCACGCCGCCCTGGCGCAGGTTGATCACCGGCACGTTGCCGATCTGCTCGCCAGACTGATTCAACAGACCGAAATCGAACAGGTCCGGCACCAGCTTGACGTTGATCGGGTAACGATCCAGGCGCTGCAGCAGCTGCTTGATATGGTCGCGCTCACCCAGCGGCAGCGAGATCCACACCTGCTCGACCTGGTTTTCCTTCAGATAGTCGATCAACGCGTCCGGCTCGCCCAGGCACGGCAGCGACTGGCGCTGTTCGGTCACGGCGATGTCGTAGGGGGTGCGGAAATAACCGACCAGATTCATACCAACCCACGAGTTGCGGCTCAGGTAGTGGTTGATCTTCATCACCGGGTGACGCAGACCCACCACCACCACACGCTGGACGTCCACACCCTGAGTACGCAGATGGTTCAAAAAGCCACGCAGCGCCGTGCGCGCGGCGACCAGCGATGCCAGGCCACCGACGAACCACAGACCGATCCAACCGCGCGACACCTGCTCGCCTACCTTCACGATCAACGCATGGACCGCAAACAGCGCGAAGACACCGCCGAACGCACCGCCCAGCACCATCAGTTCGCTCAACAGGCAACGGCCGCGCCAGCTGCGGTACAACGGGAACAGCGCAAAGCAGATCACCGAATACAGCAGCGTGGTGGCAATCGCCAGCCGATACGGCGCTGCCGGCACCCAGGAACCGAACACGATTCGGTAAGCGACCAGACCGCACACCACAACCATGGTCAGGTCGAAGACGCGCAGAACCAGATCGGCCGCAGCCGAATATTTGGACAACAATCGCGGCGAGGAAGCTGTGTAAGTCTCGCTACTCAAGTCTGCCAAAAGCATGGGGATGTCCTCCAAACTCGATACGACGCATGCGGGGAAACATACGAATCGCACGCGAGCTTTCAATCATCTCCGTCAAGCAATCACCGCGGTAAAACCTACCGACCCCAGATCACTCGACAGCCCTTTGTTTTAACAGAGACAAACTTTCAAACTCGGGAGCCCGAAACATACGGGATCCCACCTTTTCCACGCTGAATCAGTTGTCACTTTAATTAACCATCGTTTTGCAACATCACGATGTCAGTTGAACCGCGTTTCCTGCCCATTGACGCGCAGGAAGTACCGCACCAGAGCCACAGCCAAACCTAGGAATACGCCAAAGATGAGTCCCAACGCGAGGTTCAATTTCAGTTTCGGCGAAGTCTTCGACGTAGGCACATCTGCGGTATCGACGATGGTCACGTTGTTGGCGCCGATATTGCCTGCAACACCGATTTCTTTATAGCGTTGAAGAAGCGCATCGTAGAGCTGACGGTTCGTGTCGACGTCGCGCTTGAGCATGTTGTAACGAATGCTGCGGCCCTGCAGATCAAGCTCGTTGTTCCGCAAACCGGCGATGCGTTCGTTGAGCAACTGCTCCTGATGCACCGATGCGTCGTAGGTCGCCTTCAACGACTGGCGAACATTGATGACCTCGCCATTGATCTGCCGACGCGACTCTTCGATCTGCGCATTCAGGCGCTGCATCTCCGGGTAGTCCGGCTTGAAGGTCGACAGCTTCTGCTGGTATTCGCTGGTCAGCTGCACTTGCTGGGCGCGCAGGCTCTGGATCAGCGGGCTGCTGAGCACCTGCGGCAGCGACATAACATCGCCGCTTTCTGCTTGGCGCCAGGCAGCCTCGGCCTTGATTCGGACATCTTGCGCTGAAGCCAGCAACGCATTGAGATCGGTCAAGTTCTGGGCAGGCAAAGAAGGTTTGTCGTCGCCCACCGAAACGATCTGCTCATCGGTCGAGTACGCAACCAGCGACTTTTCCGAGTCCTCCACCTTGCCGCGCAACTGCTCCAATCGCTCAGCGAGGAACGTGGTCGCAAAAGAGGACGCTTTCATGCGCCGCTCCTGCGTGCTGATGATGAACATCTTTGCGTACGTGTTGGCGATCTTTGCCGACAGCACCGGATCCTGCGAATCGTAATGGACGTAGACCAGGCGCGAATTGAGGATCGGCTCGACCACCAGACCGTCCAGCAACGTATCGGTGAGGCTGCGCTCGATGATCGCCTGACGCGAATCCACCGATTTACCGGCCTCGGGATTCTTCGCGGCGGCTTTCTCCAACGCCTCGTCGACCTGATCCTTGAACGCCGGCTCCTTGTCGAGCTTTGCTTCGCGGATCACCGCGCGCGCCAGCGAACGGCTCTGCAGCAATTGATACTGCGTTTGATAGAAGTCGCGATCCTGCGGTGATTCCACCGGCATCAGATTGTCGACATTCACCACGTTGAGCGAATCGCGCTCGATCTGCAGCGTGCTGGTCGCGCGGTACTTCTCCGGCATCAGCAGCGTGATGACCAGCGCCAGCAACAGTCCCGCCAGCGCGATGCCGAAGATCAACCAGCGCTGCGACACCAGGGCGCGCCAGTAATCGAGCAAGCCCACATCGGCAAGTTCGAGATGCCAGTGACGATGAGACGAAGAGGGACGATTGTCGGAATTCATACTCATCGGTATGCGCGCCACACCATCACAAGAGGAGTCATTTCCAGCATGGTGCGCAACCAAACGCGCGCATCCGAGCGGTACACAACGACGATATCGCCGCCGTAAATCTCAGGATCCGGATTGGTGCCCTTCTCAATCTCGGCCAGGTCGAACCGCGCAATCATCTTTTGCCCATTGACCATGCGGAACACGATGACATTGCCGCGGCTGGCCACGGTGCTGACGCCCTTCGCCTGCGCCACGGCCTGCTGGAGGGTCAGATTGGCGCCGACGACCGGATAGATGCCGGGCTCTGTCACCGCGCCGGTCACGGTGACGCGGCGACCGTTGGATTCCTGCACGAACACCGACACCTGCGGATTTTGCAAATAGCCGTTGCGATACCGGTCGGCCACCATTTTCTCCAGCTCACCAACGCTCATGCCAGCTGCGTTGACATCGCCGATAAGCGGCAACGAAATATGGCCGTTCTGATCGATACGTACCTGTCGTTCCAGATCGTCGATCTGGAACACCTTGAACAGCAGCAGATCGCCTGGAGAGAGTCGATACTCGGGTTGCACCGCAGACATTGCGAGCGGATCGGGAAGCGGCAACGACGTCGCCATGTCTTTCCCGGTGCTGCAAGCGCCCAGTGTCATCGAGCAGATCAAGGCCAGGCTCAGCGCTTGGCAAAATCGTCCGATCAGTTTCTTCATGCGTGTGGCTGGCTGCCTCGGTTGGGTGGGACAGGAGATCGCGCAGCATTCAACGGGCCAAACACGCCAGCACGAACGCACGACACAGAGTTCATCTCAAGACATTGGGATCACGACAGGTAATGCGTGTTGCACTGCACTATGGCACAGAACGATTGCGCTGCAAGACACCACACGCCATTTTTTTGACGGCGTTGGCCTATTGATTCAAGTTCGTCTATCACGCGTTAACGAACCGTGATCCACGTTATGGTCTGGCTTTTAGGTTTTGGAGCGTTTTCGGACACTTGGCATCATTCCGCAACCCAAGTCCATAGCGAGCTGGGCCGCAACGACCGAGCGCCAGCCTAGCGTTCATGCTGCGGCGCGATATGCCGATCTACATCTGCCGGGCAGCAGACGTAGTCACGAAGATGCAATATTGCGCCGCAACAAAAAAGCCCATGACAGACCGTCATGGGCTTGATGTTTTGGTCGGGGTAGCCGGATTCGAACCGACGACCACTAGTCCCCCAGACTAGTGCGCTACCAGGCTGCGCTATACCCCGAAGATGCTGCGCTCCGCCGTAGGGAGTCCTGCGATTATAGCGGCTTTGTGAAACTTTTTCCTAGCGGCGCAGCAGTTGCAGGACTTCTTCCAGCTCCATCCGCACTTGCTTGATGATCTGATTGCTCAGCGCCGACTCGCTTTTGGCACCATCGCCTTCCAGACGCAAGCGCGCACCGCCGATGGTGTAGCCCTGCTCGTACAACAGCCCGCGGATCTGACGCACCATCAGCACATCGTGGCGCTGGTAGTAGCGCCGGTTGCCGCGCCGTTTGACCGGCTCCAGGCTGGGGAATTCGGTTTCCCAGTAGCGCAGCACATGCGGTTTGACGTCGCATAGCTCGCTCACCTCACCGATGGTGAAGTAGCGCTTGGCCGGAATCGGCGGTAGCTCGCGATTACTGCCCGGATCCAGCATAAGCCTCCACCCGTTCCTTGAGTTTCTGCCCGGGGCGGAACGTCACCACCGTCCGTGCCGAGATCGGAATTTCTTCGCCGGTTTTGGGATTGCGACCGGGTCGTTGGTTCTTGCGCCGCAGATCGAAGTTACCGAAACCGGACAACTTCACCTGACGCCCCTGCTCCAGCGCATCGCGCAGCACATCGAAGAACGCGTCGACAAATTCCTTTGCCTCACGCTTGTTCAAACCGACCTCATCGAACAGACGTTCGGCCATCTCCGCTTTCGTCAATGCCATACCAATCCCCTGGTTACCGCCTCAACTCCGGATCCGGGCGCGATGCTCACGCTCGATCACGGCCACCACATCGGTGACGACTGCATCGACGTCCCGGTCGGTGAGAGTGCGCGAGTTATCCTGCAAAATCAAGCCCATAGCCAGACTCTTGAAACCTGGCGCGACCCCCTGCCCGACATAGCGGTCGAACAACTGCACCTCGCGCAACAACGGCCCGACCGTGGTTCGCACACTGGCCGACACTGCCGCCCAGCTCACCTCGTCCGGCACCAGGAAGGCCAGATCGCGGCGCACCGAGGGGAAGCGCGACAGCTCGCCGGCACACGGCAGCGTCCGCTGCACCAATGGCCCCAGCTGCAGCTCGAATGCGATCACGTCTACGTCGATATCCAGTGCCTTGGCCAGGCGCGGATGCACCTGCCCGATCCAGCCGATGCAGACGCCGTCGCGATAGATATCGGCCGACCGGCCCGGATGCCCGAACGGCTGCGTCGACGGCTGAAACTCCAGCTGCGCGCCGCTGGCCGCAGCCAGTGCCATCAGGTCGCCCTTCACATCGTGGAAATCCACCTTGCGCGCGGCCTCGCCCCATTGCAGCGCCAGCGCATCGCCGCACACCGCTGCGGCAACGTGCTGCGACTCCTGCGGTGCTGCGCCGGCATCGGCGGCCGCGGCGAACACCTTGCCCAGTTCGAACAGGCGCACCCGCCCGGCCTGACGGGCAGCGTTGCGGCCCAATGTGGCCACCAGGCCCGGCAACAGGCATGGACGCATGATCGCCAGCTCGGCACTGAGCGGATTGGCCAACGGCACCAGGCCATTGGTGAGCTGCCAGCGCTCCAGCAAGGCAGCATCGACGAAGGCGTAGTTGATGGTTTCCTGCAGTTCGCGTGCCACCAGCTGGCGGCGCACGCTGAGCTCGTCCAGTTGGGTTTCGCTCGGCATCGCGATGCGACTGGCGCCACCGGGCAGCGTGGTCGGCACCCGGTCGTAACCGTGGATACGCGCCAGATCTTCAATGAGATCTTCTTCGATGGCGATGTCGAAGCGACGGCTCGGCGCCATCACTTCCCAGCCTTCGGCAACGGCGTCGAGTTGCATGCCAAGCGCGCGCAACATGCGCACGACGTCGACGTCGTCGATCTGGATGCCGAGCACGCGTGCAATACGCGCGCGACGCAACAGAATGCGCGCCGGCTGCGGCAGATGCTGCGGCAGTTGCGCATGCACCACCGGACCAGGCGTCCCGCCGGCCAGTTCCAGCACCAGGCGTGTCGCCACTTCGATCGCTTGTGGCGGCAATGCCGGATCCACGCCCCGCTCGAAGCGATGCCCGGCATCGGTATGCAGACCGAGTTTGCGGCCACGGCCCATGATGGCGGCCGGGTCGAAATATGCCGACTCTAAAAACACATTGCGTGTGGTCTCGGTGACGCGCGTGTCCAGCCCGCCCATCAAGCCGGCCAGCGCCACAGGCCGCCCGGCATCGGCAATGGTCAGGAAGCTGTCGTCCAGCGTGACCTGGCGCCCATCCAGCAAGGCCAGCTGCTCGCCGGCACACGAACGGCGCACGCCGATCGGGCCGTGCAAGGTATCCAGATCGAACGCATGCATCGGCTGCCCCAGTTCCAGCATCACGTACTGGGTGATATCCACCAGCAACGACACCGGGCGCACGCCACTGCGGCGCAGGCGTTCGGCAAGCCATACCGGCGTTTTCGCAGCGGGGTCGATCCCCTCGATGACACGGCCGCAATACCGCGGCGCATCCTTGCCGGCATCCAGTTCCACTGCCAGCGTACGCGTGGACACCGGCGCCACGGCACCGGCGTCGAATGCCACCACTTCGCTGGCGCACGCGGCGGCCACGTCGAAGGCGATGCCGCGCACGCTGAAGCAATCGGCGCGGTTCGGGGTGAGCTTGATCTCGATGCTGGCATCGGGCAGCCCAAGATACTCGGCAAGCGCCTGCCCCACCGGCGCATCGTCCGGCAACTCGAACAGGCCGGCAGCGTCGCTATCCAGACCAAGCTCCTTGGCCGAACACAACATGCCATTGGACGCCACACCACGCAGCTTGGCAGCGGTAATGGTCAGCTCACCGATCTTCGCACCGACCAGCGCCAGCGGCGCCACCAGACCCGGACGCGCGTTCGGCGCGCCACACACGATCTGCAGCAACTCACCCTGCCCTGCATCGACGCTGCAGACCTGCAGACGATCAGCTTCCGGATGACGCATCGCCTCGACGATACGTGCCACCACCACCTGGCCCAGCGACTCACCCAACGGTATGACTTCTTCGACTTCCAGACCAATAGCCGTCAGCGTCGCGGCCAGTTCGTCGCGCGTGGCCTGGATCGGAACGTGGCTGCGCAGCCAATTTTCAGAGAATTTCATGGAGAGCCGGGATTCGGGATTCGGGATTGGGGATTAGCTAGAACGCGTCGACGGAGTCCGGGGCGGACCGGGGCACGGTTGCGAATCCCCAATCCCGAATCCCCGCCGTCAAGCAAACTGCCGAAGAAAACGCACATCGTTCTCGAAGAACGCGCGCAGATCGTTGACGCCGTAGCGCAGCATCGCAAAGCGCTCCACGCCCAGGCCGAAGGCGAAGCCGGTGTAGCGCTCGGGGTCGATACCGACGTTGCGCAGCACGTTCGGGTGCACCATGCCGCAGCCCAGCACTTCCAGCCAGCGCGTGCTGCCGTCGGGCTGCTGCCAGGCGATATCCACTTCCGCACCCGGCTCCACGAACGGGAAATAGCTGGGGCGGAAACGCATTTCGAAGTCGCGCTCGAAAAACGCGCGCACGAACTCGGACAAGGTGCCCTTGAGATCGGCGAAAGTGGAATGCTCATCCACCAACAGACCTTCGAGCTGATGGAACATCGGCGAGTGGGTCTGATCCGAATCGGAGCGGTACACCTTGCCGGCCGCGATCATGTGCAGCGGCGGTTTGTGCGCATCCATGTAACGCACCTGCACACCTGAAGTGTGGGTGCGCAACAGGCGACCGTCGCCGAAATAGAACGTGTCGTGCATCGCGCGCGCCGGGTGGTGCGGCGGGAAATTCAGCGCTTCGAAGTTGTGCCAGTCGTCCTCGATTTCCGGGCCGTCCGACAGCTCGTAGCCGAGCCGCGCGAAGATTTCGACGATGCGCTCGAGCGTGCGCGTCACCGGGTGCAGACCACCGCGCTCGCTGCGGCGGCCGGGCAAGGTGACATCGATGCGTTCGCCAGCCAGGCGTGCATCCAGCGCGGCGGTTTCCAGCGTGTTCTTGCGTTCGGCCAACGCCGCAGTCAGCGCGTCGCGCAACAGATTGATCGCCTCGCCAGCAGCCTTGCGTTGATCGGCCGGCAACGTACCGAGCTGCTTCAGCTGAGCGGTAATGCTGCCGCTCTTGCCCAGCAACGCGACACGCAAGGCTTCCAGTTGGTCCGGCGTCTGCGCCGCGGCAACATCGGCCAGCGCGCGCTCGGTCAGGGATTGAATCTCACTCATTGCACTTGCGCCTCAACTGCTAGCCGAACGGTGTTTCCGGATACACCGGAACGCATTGTCACTGCATTACTCTGTCATCGCCCACTTGGCGACTTCGCAAAAACGCAAAAGGGGAAGGACTCGCGCCCTTCCCCCTGCATCTCTGCGTTTCACCTCACCGAAAGCATGTAACACCTCAGTGCGACCGCTCGCGATGACTCGCTTCTTTCAGCAGTCCGCACATGGGTGTGCAGGCTCCTGCGAGGGACTCGCACTTACGCAGCCAGCGCGCCCTTTGCCTTCTCGGCCAGCGCGGCAAAACCGGCGGCGTCGTGCACGGCGATATCGGCCAGCACCTTACGGTCCAGGGTGATACCCGCCTTGAGCAGGCCATTCATGAAACGGCTGTAACTCAAGCCGTTGATGCGGGCAGCCGCATTGATGCGGGTGATCCACAGCGAACGGAAATTACGCTTCTTCTGCTTGCGGCCAATGTAGGCGTACTGCTGTGCCTTGATGACTGCCTGCTTGGCAACGCGGAAGACCTTGCGGCGAGCGTTGTAGTAGCCCTTCGCCAGGGTCAGAATTTTCTTGTGGCGGCGACGCGCCTGTACGCCACGCTTTACTCGTGCCATGGGTCAGTCCTCAGAGGTAGGGAAGCATACGATCGAGACGGCCAGCATCCTCGGCACGGACGTGATTCGTCTGCCGCAGGTTGCGCTTCCGCTTGGTCGCTTTCTTCGTGAGGATGTGGCTACGGTTGGCGTGGCCGCACTTGTACTTGCCGGAGGCGGTCTTGCGGAAACGCTTGGCCGCCGCCCGGTTGGTCTTGATCTTGGGCATTGCAATGTCCTTGATAGTGTTTTGTCACTGACACGGGCGGCAGTCTTGCGACTACGCTTTCCATCCTTGCCCTTGCCTGCTTGTAAGCCCTTGATCGAACACGATCCGGACAGGTCCTGATGCCGCTTGCACGGCGCCCGATAAAACCCGGCCGCGCAGTCTACCCGTTGCCGGGAATTGTTGCAACTGATTGATCTTGCAAACACAACGGACCCCGTCGGGGCCCGTCGGAGCGCAGAAGCAAATCCTCAGATCTTCTTCTTGGGCGCGATCATCATCACCATCTGACGCCCTTCCAGGCGCGGACGGGATTCGATGACGATCTCATCGCCCAGATCGGCCTCGATCCGCGCCGCCATCTCGCGGCCCAGCTCCTGATGGCTCATTTCACGGCCACGGAAGCGGATGTTGACCTTGACCTTGTCGCCCTCTTCAAGGAAGCGGCGCATGTTGCGCAACTTGATCTGGTAGTCGCCCTCGTCGGTGACCGGACGGAACTTGAGTTCCTTGATCTCGACCTGCTTGGTCTTCTTCTTGGCCTCGTTGGCCTTTTTCTGCTGCTCGAACTTGAACTTGCCGAAATCCATGATCTTGCAGACCGGCGGATCGGCCTGCGGCTGGATTTCGACCAGATCCAGGCCTTCTTCTTCGGCCTTGGCGAGCGCTTCGTCGCGCGACAACACGCCGACCATCTCACCGTCGCTACCGATCACGCGAACGCGCGGCACACGGATTTCTTGGTTCTTGCGGTTCTGTTTGTTGTCAGGGGTACTGATATTGCAATCTCCCAGGGGAATCGAACCGGCGCATCCGGATCATCCAGACCGGCCGGGGTTGGCTCACGCTGCCTGCTCTGCCTGCAGGCGTTCGATGAAGGCTGAGACCGTCATGGTCCCGAGGTCCTCCCCCGAACGCGTCCGCACGGCGACCGCGCCATTTTCCTTCTCACGGTCACCGACCACGAGCAGATATGGCACCCGTTGCAGCGTATGCTCGCGAATCTTATAACCGATCTTCTCGTTACGCAAATCGGCGCTGACACGGAAGCCTTGATTTGCAAGGGTTTTCCGTACCGCATCGACATAGTCTGCCTGCGCATCGGTGATATTTGCGACAACGACCTGGACCGGCGCCAGCCAGGACGGGAACGCGCCTGCGTGGTGTTCGATCAAGATGCCGATGAAACGCTCCATCGAACCCACGATGGCCCGGTGCAGCATGACCGGATGCTTCTTCTGGCTGTTCTCATCCACGTACTCGGCGCCAAGGCGGCCCGGCATCATGAAGTCGACCTGCATGGTGCCCAGCTGCCAGGTGCGGCCGATGGCGTCCTTGAGGTGGTATTCGATCTTCGGGCCATAGAAGGCGCCCTCGCCCGGCAGTTCCTGCCATTCCACCCCGCACACGCCCAGCGCGCTGCGTAGCGCGGCTTCGGCCTTGTCCCAGGTGGCATCGTCGCCCAGCCGCTTTTCCGGACGCAGCGCGATCTTGATCTGGATGTCGTCGAACCCGAACGCGGTGTAGACCGCCAGCGCCTGCTGATGGAAGGCGGTGACTTCGGACTCGATCTGCGATTCAAGACAGAAGACATGTCCGTCGTCCTGGGTGAAACCGCGCACGCGCAGGATGCCGTGCAGCGCGCCGGACGGCTCGTTGCGGTGGCAGGCGCCGAATTCACCGTAGCGGATCGGCAGGTCACGATAGCTGTGCAGGCCCTGGTTGAATACCTGCACGTGGCCAGGGCAATTCATCGGCTTGACCGCGTAGGTGCGCTTCTCCGATTCGGTGAAGAACATCGCGTCCTGGTAGTTGTCCCAGTGGCCGGATTTCTGCCACAGCGACACGTCCAGGATCTGCGGGCAGCGCACTTCGCCATAGCCGCTGTCGCGGTAGACCTTGCGCATGTACTGCTCGACCACCTGCCACAGCGACCAGCCCTTGGGGTGCCAGAACACCAGGCCGGGCGCCTCTTCCTGCAGGTGGAACAGGTCCTGTGCCTTGCCGATGCGGCGATGGTCGCGCTTGTCGGCTTCTTCCATGCGCAGGATGTAGGCATCCAGCTGCTTCTTGTCGGCCCAGGCGGTGCCATAGATGCGCTGCAACTGCTCGTTCTTGGCATCGCCGCGCCAGTAGGCGCCGGAAATGCGGGTCAGCTTGAACGCCTTGAGGAAGCGCGTATTGGGCACGTGCGGGCCGCGGCACATGTCCACGTATTCCTGGTGGTAGTACAGGCCCATCGCGGTGATGTCGTCGGACATGTCGTCGATCAGGCGCAGCTTGTACTCTTCGCCGCGCTGGGCGAAGACTTCGATCACCTCGGCGCGCGGAGTAACCTTCTTGATCACGTCGTAGTCCTGCGCGATCAGCGCCTGCATGCGCTGCTCGATCGCGGCCATGTCTTCCGGCGTGAACGGGCGCTCGCTATAGATGTCGTAATAGAAGCCTTCGGCGATGACCGGGCCGATCACCATCTTGACCTCGGGATACAGCTGCTTGACCGCATGCCCGACCAGATGTGCGCAGGAGTGGCGAATGATTTCGACGCCTTCGGCGTCCTTGGCGGTGATGATGCGCAGGCTGGCGTCATGGTCGATGACGTCGCTGGCATCGACCAGCTGGCCGTCGACCCGGCCGGCGATGGTGGCCTTGGCCAGACCGGCGCCGATCGACTGGGCGACCTGCATCACCGAGACGGGGGATTCGAATTCACGGCGGCTGCCGTCGGGGAGCGTGATGTTGATCATGGGCAAGAATTGAGGTCTGGTCTGGCTGCAGCGGTCGGCTGCCATGGGAGATCTGGCCATTGCTGGACAGGCTCGGAGGGGAATGCGGGAAGTGAGTCGAGACAGCGCCATGCAGCGCTCTGCGCGCTGGCGCAGACTGAAGGATCAGCGGTGGGCGGTGGTAGTGCTCATGTCGCACGCTGGGCCGGCGCTGGGCGCGGGCCACCTTCTCGCAAGGGGTCTTGGGCGTGAATGGTAAACCAATCAGCCGGCCGCTGCGTACGGCTGCACGGCGCCGGCGGGTGCATGGCATGATGCCGGCCACTTGTCCTGCCGTTGCCGACCATGGCCATCAAGGGTAAAGCCACCTCGCTGGATATCGCCTACCTGGCCGGCGTGTCGCAGCCGAAGGTATCGCGCGCGCTGGCGGCACCCCAATGGTCAACGAGGAAACCCGCAAGCGCATCCTGCGCATCGCGCACGAGCTGAACTACAAGGTGGACAAGAACCCCTCGCCGCTGCGGCTGTAATGACCCAGCGGTTTCTGCACAGGTCATGCGGTTAATGTAGCGGCGTAGGCCGCGTTTGGGGTCATCATCTTCAGCGCTTGATGAGGGCGCTGTGGGTTGTAGAAGGCGATCCAGTCAGCAATCACGCGCAGTGCGTGAGTTTGGCTCTCCAAGCGATGCCGGTGCACGCACTGCTCCTTCAGCGTCCGGATCACCTGTTCCACCATTCCGTTCTGCTGTGGGAGCGACGCCCCCCCGATTTTGAGTAGCACACCAGTGTGGAGTCCAATTCCCTACCCCGAGGAGATTAGACGTGAAGAAGCGTTTTTCCGAAGAACAGATCATCGGCTTCCTGCGGGAAGCCGATGCGGGCATAGCGATCAGGGACCGGTGCCGGCGGCATGGCTTCAGCGAGGCCTCGTACTATGTGTGGCGCAGCAAGTTCGGCGGCATGAGCGTGCCCGATGCCAAGCGGCTCAAGGACCTCGAGTCCGAGAACGCGCGGCTGAAGAAGTTGCTGGCCGAGTAACTGTTCGAGAACGACCTGATCAAGGATGCGCTGCGAAAAAAGTGGTGAGCGCACCGGCACGTCGTACGCTGGTGCGCGAGTGGATCGGGCGTGGTGACAGCGAGCGTCGTGCGTTGGCAGCGATCGGCATGAGCGCCAGTGCGCTGCGCTATTGCTCGCGCGAAGACCGCAATGGCGAACTGCGCGAACGCATCTGTGCGTTGGCGCATCGCCATCGCCGCTATGGCGTCTGGTGATCGTGGACGACGCAACCCACGAAGCGGTCGCCATCGACGTGGAGGGTGCGATCTCGGGACACGGCATTGTGCGCGTGCTGGATCGGTTGCCACACAGTCGCGGTCTGTCGAAGATGATCCGCACTGACAACGGCAAGGAGTGTTGCGGCAAAGCGATGGTCGCCTGGGCGCATGACCGGGGTGTGCAGCCAAGCTCATCCCGCCGGGCAAACCGAACCAGAACGGCTACGTCGAATCGTTCAACGGCCGGCTGCGCGACGAATGCCTCAACGAACACTGGCTCCCAACGCTACTGCATGCAGGCACGGAAATAGAACGCTGGCGACGCGAATACAACGAGGACCGACCCAAGAACGCAATCGGCGGCATGACACCAGCTGCGTATGCCCAATATCTGGCAAACACCGATATCGTCAACCCAGGACTCTAAACCCGGGCGCTACTCAGGGCGGGGGAACGTCGCAGCTGGACCAGTGGATGGCGCAAGTCGATCTGGTTCTCCAGATGCGAACCAAACAGCTCATCGGCAGGCAACTGCTCGGCGGCAGGACGGCGTGTCCGCATGGGCGAAAACTGCCAGAAACCAGGACGTAGCGTAACGAAAACTGGCAATTCCAGCACACCGAAAACGCAGATGAAGCCTTGCAATGGATGTGGTCTGGGGGTTTTTCAGGGTCGACTCAATACGCAACGTGCAGCGCTACGAGGCATGCGTAAGCGCAGAACAACTCGGATTCGCATGCAGAAAACCTGACCTAACGCATGCCAAAGCTGCAGCAACTTCTGCGTTGGGTCACGTTGGGGTCAGTGGCAGACATCGCTGCCGATGTTGAATCCACTCAAGCCGCAGTACCATCTGGACTTGGAGTGGTGGGCGGTACAGGGTTCGAACCTGTGACCCCTACCATGTCAAGGTAGTGCTCTACCGCTGAGCTAACCGCCCGAATCCCTCGCTAGCATTGCGCTGTGCAGGGCGCGCATTCTAGCGCAGGGATGCATCGACCACAAGCCCCACCCGCACCCGAATACTCCACTGCCCTAGGCCAGGCTTGCCGTTTTGAGCTTCTGGATCTGGTCGCGTATTTGCGCTGCGGCCTCGAACTCAAGATCCTTTGCGTGCTGATACATCTTCTGCTCCAGGCTCTTGAGCTTGCCGGCGATTTCCGCGGGTTTCATGGCGCGGTAATCGGGTGTCTCCTCAGCGACCTGACGCGACTTGGAACGCCCCTTGCCCGACTTCTTCTCGGCTGCATCTTCGCGCGCACCTTCCATGATGTCGGAGATCGGCCTCTCGACAGATTCAGGCGTGATGCCATGTTCCAGGTTGTACTCGACCTGCTTTTCACGGCGGCGATCGCTCTCGTCGATCGCTGCCTGCATCGAACGGGTCATCTTGTCGGCATACAAAATGGCCTTGCCGCGCAAATTGCGTGCGGCGCGCCCAATGGTCTGGATCAGCGAACCGGTCGACCGCAGGAAGCCTTCCTTGTCGGCATCCAGGATCGCCACCAGCGACACTTCCGGCATGTCCAAGCCCTCGCGCAGCAGATTGATGCCGACGAGCACATCGAATTTGCCCAGACGCAGGTCGCGAATGATTTCCACACGCTCTACGGTGTCGATATCCGAGTGCAGATAGCGCACCCGAATGCCATGCTCGCCCAGGTACTCGGTGAGGTTTTCGGCCATGCGCTTGGTCAATGTGGTCACCAGCACGCGGTCGCCGAGCTTGATGCGTTCGTGAATCTCCGACATGAGGTCATCGACCTGCATGCCCACCGGACGGATCTCCACTACCGGGTCGATCAAGCCAGTCGGGCGCACCACCAACTCCGTAACCTCGCCAGCCGACTCGCGCAACTCGTAAGGACCCGGTGTCGCTGACACGTAAATGCTGCGCGGCGAACGCGCTTCCCACTCTTCGAACCGCAGCGGCCGGTTATCCAGCGCAGACGGCAAGCGGAAGCCGAACTCCACCAGCGTTTCCTTGCGCGAGCGGTCGCCTTTGTACATCGCGCCGATCTGCGGAATGGTCACGTGCGATTCGTCGATGACCAGTAGCGCGTCCGGCGGCAGGTAATCGAACAAGGTCGGCGGCGGCTCGCCGGGTGCCTTGCCGGTGAGATGCCGCGAGTAGTTTTCGATACCGTTGCAGAAACCCACTTCGGCCATCATTTCCAGATCGAACTGCGTGCGCTGCGCCAGACGCTGCGCCTCGACCAACTTGCTCTGCGAGTAGAGCTGCTCAAGCCGCTCTTTCAACTCTTCTTTGATGGTGTCTACCGCACTCAACGTGCGCTCACGCGTCGTGGCGTAATGCGTTTTCGGGTACACGGTATAGCGCTGCAGCTTGCGCAAGGTCTCGCCGGTGAGCGGATCGAACAGCGTCAGCTGCTCGATGTCGCCATCGAACAACTCGATGCGCAGGGCCTCGGTATCCGACTCGGCAGGGAACACATCCAGCACCTCGCCGCGCACGCGAAAAGCGCCGCGCGTGAGCTCGAACTCGTTACGGGTGTACTGCAGGTCGGTGAGATGACGGATCAACTGACGCTGATCGATGTGTTCGCCAATCGACAGGATCAGGCGCAGCGACAAATAGTCTTCCGGCGCGCCGAGGCCATAGATTGCCGACACCGTCGCCACCACCAGCGAATCGCGCCGCGACAGCAAGGTCTTGGTCGCCGACAAACGCATCTGCTCGATGTGTTCGTTGATCGAACTGTCCTTCTCGATGAAGGTGTCCGACGACGGCACGTAAGCCTCTGGCTGGTAATAGTCGTAGTAGCTGACGAAGTACTCCACCGCGTTGTGCGGGAAGAACGACTTGAACTCGCCATACAACTGCGCCGCCAGCGTCTTGTTCGGCGCCATTACCAGGGTCGGCTTCTGCACCTGCTGGACGACGTTAGCAATGGTGTAGGTCTTGCCCGAACCGGTCACCCCCAACAGCGTCTGTTTGGCCAGCCCAGCCTCAAAGTTGGCCACCAACTTGTCGATGGCGGCAGGCTGGTCGCCCGCTGGCGAGTATGGGGATACGAGCTGAAAACGGTCGGTCATGGAACGATCTCGGGGGAGGCTGCACGAATTTACGGAGGCCAACATCGGTAGAACCCTGACAGCCGTGCAAGTGGAGGCAGCGTTACTTGGCAGACAACCAATGTTGAGACTGCTTGCTCAACTTCAAGGAGAGGCGCAATGGATGCAGCAAGCTATTCGAACGCGAAAGGGTACACCGCAGTCCAGTTGCTCATCGTGATGGCGATCGTCGGAATCGGTGCAGCCATCGGTATACCTAGCTTCAAAAGCCTCATCGAGTGGCAGCGAGCGACCACCCGCGTGCACGTGCTGACCGCACATCTTGCGATGGCCAGAAGTTTTGCCGTGACACAAGGCGCGCCTGTCAGCATTTGCCCCTCTACGGACGGGGTTCGTTGCCGAACAGATCGCGACTGGAGCCACGGATGGATCCTCTTCAAGGATCCAGAGCGCGGCGTACAGCCGCAAAGCGCCGCATCCGTCATCAGAGTGGAGCATGCCTCCTCCACCGGCGGCCTCGACATCACCAGCACCGTCGGAAGATCCATCGTTCGTTTCCTGCCGAACGGCCGCAGCAGCGGCACGAACATCACCATCAGCTTATGCAGCAACGCTCGGCGACTCGCTGACGTAGTGGTCAACAACTCGGGAAGAGCACGTACCGTCCGCTACACCAGTTCTGTGAGCTGCATGGCCCGATAAGCAGGCGAACAAAAAAGCCGCGACACGTCGCGGCTTTTTTGTTTCATCTTGGCGCCCGAAGTTGGACTCGAACCAACGACCCCCTGATTAACAGTCAAGTGCTCTAACCGGCTGAGCTATTCGGGCGTGGAGGCGCATTCTAGACGCAACTTCGCAGCAGCGCAACACCTAGCACAAGCTACCAGCAGCCTGGAGTGGCAGTCGCGCTCGGCGTCTTCACCCCTGCCTGGTTCAACGTCAGCGTGCCGCACTTGTCGTTGGCTTGGCTGCCCTGAGGGGCAGCGGTCAAGGTAAAGGTCGACTGCGTGGTCGCGAGCGTGATGTTGTATTGCGCTGTACCACCTTCGCGCGGCGACTGGATGGTCGTCGACCCGTTTCCAAACTTGAAACTGGCATAGGTGTTGTTAGTCGTATGCGAGCGTTCCAACAACTGCGAGTATTCGACCAGGTCGGCCTTGGCCTGCGCTCGGCGAGACTTGCGAACATGGTCGGCGTAAGACGGGTAGGCGACAGCCGCCAGGATGCCGATGATCGCGACGACGATCATCAACTCGATCAAGGTAAAGCCACCGGCGCCAGCACGCTGGCGAAATTGCCTAGACAGGGAGCGCGAGAGGTCTAAGGGCATTGACAATCTCCGTTACTGAAGCTGGCGCCAGGACTGGCGGCCGCAAGGATAAGGAACATACATGGGTGCGGCACCGGCTACGCTGACGATCATCCAGCAGCCCGAACCTGGAGGAACAGTGGGCGCCGCAGAACCATCCTTGGGATTGACCTTAGGCTCGAGCCTGGGCACGACCGACACGCCCACGTCCTTGACCGGAGCATTGCCACCGGTGTTGAGAGAGATGCCCGCTGAACCGTTAGCGAGCGTAGACCCTCCGATGCCGCCCATTCGCACACCAGATAGGGCGCCCACGCCCGTTCTCGGATTCAGCCCGAACAACCAGTTCACACCATCGGTACTGCACCCGCTGCTGATCGCGAGCGGCGCATAGGTGGGCATGAACAAGATTCCCGATACGAGTTCCGGATAACCCACAAATCGTTCACCGGCGGGCAGATCCACGTACCAACCAAGCGACGTCGAGGGGGCATTGCCTTGCTGCAGGGATCGAGTAGTACCAGAAGTACCACTGCTGACAGAAAATGGCGTCAGGTTCGCCCTGGTTAGGGTTGTGGAGATCACCCCATCCACCTTATCCGTGAAACCATACAGGCTTTGCGTCTGCAGCGCGGAACTCGCCTGGTTATCTTTATCAAACGAAAAACTACCGGTGCCGAACAAGACCAGAACTCCACCGTTCTCTCCGGAAGCGGCCTGCAGTCCACCGGTGATTGGCTGACGGTAGTTCAAACCACCTTCGGAATAAGTCCCTGTCGTGAACGCGGGAACGGTCACTGATGTTGCGGTTGATGTGAGATCGAACTTCCAAATCGCTCCACGAAGATCGGCCGCATAGACCGTGTCAGCATATCCATCGCGCGTGCGAGCCGGCTTGTTGGTGGTCGGGTCGATCGTCAGATTATCGATACGGTCCAACACAATGAGATTGCCGAGTCCGTTGTTACCACTGATTTTGGTTGCCGCTGTTGTGCCTGCCGGCTCCGTTGCCTCGATCATATGAATCGTCGGCGTGGAACTGGTCCCGATATCGACCACGAACAACACCGCCTTGCCGCTGGCGCTAGCATAGCCGTTGCCGAAGATCGCCTTCCAGCTGACCGTTCCATTGGCCGCGCGCACCGGAACGATGACGGGCTTGCCGAGCACATGCCCGATGTTCGCGCGCACAGTGGCATCGCCACTGAGATCATTGATCTCCCAGAGACGGCTACTGGCGCCGAAGCTTGCCGGATTGGTGACGTCCAATGCGAAGACACCGCGACCACCCGCACCCGTGGTGCCGACCAGCGTCGTCTGCCAGGCGTTGTTGTAGTACGTATCTCCTACCGCAATCGGACCATCGACGAAGTAACGATGATCAAAATTGGGCAACGTAGATGACTTATTGACTTGGTAGGGCAGCAACAGATTTCCCATGTGGCCATATGACGTCGCGGGCACATACGCAAAGCGCTCACGGCCACCACCTCCGGTGACGGCACCAGTGCTGTCGATGCCGCCATCGACGGCATGCAGCATGCCGTCATTGGCCCCTGCGTACACCATATAGGCCTTATTGCGCTTGCTATTGAGATAGTCGGTATAGCTAGTCCCCAGCGTACCGCCCAAGCCACGATATCCATAGTCGTCGACCGGTGCACTGATCACCGGGGTGGAATTGACGATATCGCCGAGAACGGTGCTCCGGTCGCGGAACTTGCCACCCTGCTGAACTTCGCCACTACGGTCACCCAGTAGATAATTGGCGGCAGTCGCGGCGGTTGCACCAAGACTGGTCAGGTCCGACTGCGAGCAGAGCGATTGACTGGGATACAACGTCGCGGACAAACCACATAGACCGCTTAAGCTGATGCTCGTGCCATCGAATTTTCGCACATTACTGCCATCGTTGAAGTAAACATTGCGTGCACTGGCTGCAGGCATCTGTGCAGATGCCTCCCAGAGCGGAGTAAAGCGCGCTTCGCGCGTATCCGGATCAACCGAGACCTGATTGGCCTTCAGCTTGCTGGACCAATCCGTGCCGTTGTTGCTGATCTGGTACTCAGGAGTCACGGTCAACGAGCCTGCACCGATGCGCGCACCCGTCAACGCCAGCGTGCCAGACGGCGAGTTGGCAGCACTGGCGGCCGACAGCACTCGACGCATCGCAGCGGTCACTTCATTAGGGCTCTTGGCATTGATGAACTGACCACGGCTATTGATGGTGGCATGCCAGAGCTCATCGATCACGCGGCCATCATCATTCACCAGTGGATCGCCATCAGCGTTCCAGTTGGGAGCATTGGCATAAGGGTCCCTGGTGGCCGCCTGATTGACTTCGTAAATACTTCCCTGTGCGCCCAAGGTGATCGCATAGAAGTTCATATGCAGATCTTTCTGACAATCCAAACGCTTCCAGTCGGCGGATGTCTTGTCGAGGGTTGCGCACTTTTCGTCAACAGGCACCAAGCCGCCGGTGAAACCCTGCCCAGTCACCAAAGGCGTGTTTACACCAGAATAATAGCTGGCAGCGATGTCAGCGATCGTTTCGCTATAGCCGTCGGCAAATGGCAACGCAGGAAAATTCACAGTCCCTGTCGAGTCGGCATTTCCATACGTCGCACTAGGAACATTGGGAGAGGCTTGGGCATTGGGATTCGTATAACCATCGGTAAATAGCATGCCGCCGTTTTTTTGACATGCACGCAACACCGGCGCTCCGAAATCGGTTCGCCTGAACTGCTGGCCCAAATACTCGATAGCCACACGATTGGGCGTACCGCCAAGTGGTATGAGGTGATAGATCTGCTCGAACAACGTTTTACGCGAAGTATCGTCGCCGATGTCATACATGGTCGGCTGCTTACGATTATTGATCGTAAAGTAACCAACCCGCATATTATCGACATTGGCCAATGTCCGTGACTCGGAACCAATAATGGAAAGAATACGATTACGATGATATTGGAACCAATTGGCAAAGTTATTTGATGCGTTATTAAAATCCGTAGTGGTCAAGTAATTTGACTTCAAAATCTGATATCGCCGCATATTGCAACCAGGCCCGCAAGCATTTGCAATAATCGGCCTATTAACATCATTTGAATTGTATCCTGTCGGTGCCGGAGCAGCAACAGGCAAGTAAAATGTCGCAGGAATATAGGAGATTTGCACAGAACAATTGGCACCAACATGGGCATTGGAGGTAATCGTTGACCACGCCCCACCAGTACCCCGCACTCCATCGAAACCATTGGAATTACAAATCCTGGCAGTGGAAGGTTCTGTCGTCCGATATCGCGTCCCAGAGGGAATCGTCATACCAATCACGAACCGGAATGAATTATCGCTAGTCACCTCCCTCGGCTGACCAAGCCCGACGATCGTGCCATACTTACTCATTCTTATTTGGCCATTAGCGTCGCCATAAACAGCGGGATCGCGCGAATCCGCCCGTGCGGCAGTAAAATCAGCCTGCTTCCACAAGGTCCGATCAGCCTTGGTCCACGGATCGTACTGGATCGCAGGATCAAAATAATTTGCATTATATGTGGGCGATCTTGCGAAACCAAATTGATCCAGCGGAGGGAGAGCAACGCCAATAGGAAAAGCCGAGTTATAATCCGGAAAAGGAAATAAGTAAACATAACAATCCTGAGAATCACGAAGACAGTTATCCTCACTATTAAAGAAACTTCCGTCAGCCTTAAAAAAACTTGAGTTACTAGTATTCCATTGAAGCCGCCCATCGCCGCCCTTGAAAATACGCTCGAAAGTCATCGAGTTCGAATCATCCACCACCACGATGAATGCCGGCGGGACCGGAGTGCCATTATTAAGTGGGGCCTGCACCAACTTTTCTTGGCCCTGCGCCGCGATCAAGTTGTAGACAAAGTAACCGCCCATCGTAATCAGGACGACGACGGAGGCAATAGCCGTTTTGAGAATGCGACGAGACATGCAGACGGCCTCAGAGCTTGAAGATGGAGTCAATCGACGCCGACGAAGATGCATCCGTCGTCGCATCGTTGGCGAAGGTGGTGATTTGATATACGGGAGTTACCGGATCTACCGTATTGCCCATCGCGAGCGAGCCTCCCCCGATGATGCATGATTCGATGCGCCGCACATTGACCGCCTCATGCACCGACACAGCCTTATTACGTGCCCAGGCCACCGGATCGAATGCGGTATCACAGTTTTGCTGGATATCAGTATCCGCAACCGTTGCGTCGCTGGGAGCGCTCTTGCGATTGGCGATGGCTTCAATCGCCCGCTCGCTCCTACGCGTCACGCCCTCGGCATTCTGGAAGGCGATGTTGGTCACCAGATAATTGGACGCCATTTTCTCCTGCATCCCTGCCACCTGCATGCCGGCGATCCCGATCAACGCCAATAGGATCAACATGATCAAGGCAACATAGAGCACTGCCCCACGGGGGCGGGAGGGCATTGGGCGGCGGCGAGCGACTGCATTCATTGGTCAATTCCCGAACAGGCGATTGCGTAAGGCGATCGTGGATTCGTACGTCATTCGGTAACGGCCATCCGTCTGGGTGGGCGGCGCAAACGAGACGCCCAACGCACTGGGATAACTCAACGCAGTTGCCGGGCCTTCGGCGGTAGAACGTGCGGGACTGCGTGCCAGGATGCCAACCTGAACTTGCCCGACCCGTCTCCACTGCCCCGCCGCGGTGGAATCGGTGTTAATAGAGACGTCGCTCGCGATCGCCTGGGTGCTGATGTTTCCCAACGGTGGCGAGGTATTGGATATGTTTGCAGTCTGATCGAGCCCGAACAACAACTGCATGTTCTCGATCCCTTCGACCAGCTCTTCCGGCGTGCCGTAATCGTCAACGCCATTGGACCGTGCGCGCATCAGTGCAGGCTCGCCTGAAGTCGCAGATGTGCCGACGTAATACACCAGCGACTCGGCGCGGTAGAGCATGGTCTGTCCGCTTGGGCGTGTGGAGTAATTGGACAAATTGGTCCCGGTGGCAGTGACCTTGCCGCTGACATAGGTGCCTTTGAACACCGTGGCATGATCGCAGTCCGCAACTCCGAACACGTTCGGTGCCGCTTGCCCCCCTTCTGTCAAACGCAGTCCGGCGGTGGCATCAAAGCCCACGACGCTATCGCTGCCTGTGGTCAACGCCTTGATCGGCACGCCTTCCGGGGCCAGGTAACGCAACACCAAGATATCGCTGCCACCGCGAGGATTGAGTTTGGTAATCGCAGCGGGCAGATTCACCGGCACTGCCCAGGTATCTCCGAGGGTCAGCGTGCCGGGCGGCTTGGTGTTAGGCGCCTCGTAGCCTTGCACGCTAATGCTGAAATCCAGCGGATGACCTGAACCACTGACCGCACCGGTATTGATGGCCGGATCCCCTTCCCCGCGCACAAAATGAGCCTGGTCGTTGACGCACCCGAAATGCCCGGCCATGCGAATGTCGCGCTGGAGGAAATCCATCGCGAAACGTCCGTTTTCCTGCGCACGCGCACTACCTTCGGCCAACATCGACGCGGTACGCGACGCAGAAAAGACCTGGATGACTCCCAGCATCAGCACCAGGCCGATGACCATCGCGATCATCATCTCCACCAAGCTGATGCCGGCAGCAGTGCGTTGGTTAGAAAAACGCCGCGTCATAGCTGCGATACCAGGGTGAAGGTAGTCTGGGCGTTGGGATTATTGGCATCCCAACGCTGATCCCCCCAACTGATGCCAACGGTGACCTGGCCGTTATTATTGAGAACGGTTGCACTGGCGCCTTCGCCCAATGCGCGCACGACCTGGCATTTCCAACGCGAGATATTGTCAGCGATGGCCACGCTCCCGAGAGGCCGACTGCAGCTGGCTGCAGTCACAGTGTTTGCGGAAAAGGTGGCATCGGTATACCAGGCAGACTGGAAGCGGTTGCTTCGCATCTGGTCCATCAAGTCATACGCCAGGTTGGTCGCCTGGGTGCGGTAGTTGGAACTCTGCACGAACCGCACATTCGCCGTCTGCAACAGCGCAAAGCCGAGCAGGCCAAATGCGAGAACGACGATAGCTATCAACACCTCAAGCAGACTGAATCCCCTGGTGAGAGAGGGCGAAACGAAGGGACGGAGCATCATTGGCAGGAGCTCTTCTGAGACGTGATCTGGCCGGCGGCATTAACGAACAGGGTGCGACGCAGCGCCTGCCCATCGCAGGTCACCGGCTGCAGCGTGATCTGTTGGTTGGTGGACGCGACCCTGCGCCCACGCCCATCGAAGGCAATCACGGCGCCAGAAGGACCGGTGCTGGACAGTGAGGTGTCGATCGCGACGAAGCGCAGGACCGTATCGCCAGTTTTGAATGCCCCATCGCCATCCGTATCGGCCCAGGCCAGCATTCCTGCCCCCCAATTGTTGTCGCATTCGGTCCCGGATGCGCTGCCGCAGACACCGCCACCACGGCGATTGCGAATGGCCTCACTGCGCGCCACCGACAGCAGACCGAGGGTCTCGTTGGCGCTGCTCGCGACTCGATTGGAGCGAAGCGTTCCGCGGAAGCTGGGAAAAGCGATGGTGAGCAAGATCGCCAGGACGACGATCGTGATCATGAGTTCCACGAGTGTAAAGCCGGCAGATCGGCGAAAAGACATTGAACGCTCCCCAGCGTGACGTGTGCAAGATGCTACGCCCGCCCCCTAGCAACAAGCACAAGGGGGACGAACGGTTGTTTCAGGGTCACCGACGCATGCGGCAGACGATCTTTCCGGCGAATTACGTTCCCCTACCACTTTTCGGCCATAGCTTGGAGATTCTCAAGCCCTAGGTCGCCACCCGATAACAAGGCCGGTAGTCCCCCGAGATCTTCATCCGCCGTTGCTCGACGAAGCCACGCAGAAGGTCGTCCAGGGCCTGCATGATCTCGGGATCGCCGTGGAGTTCGAAGGGGCCGAATTGCTCGATGCGGCGCATGCCGTCTTCCTTCACGTTGCCGGCGACAATGCCGGAGAAGGCGCGACGCAGGTCGGCGGCCAGGGCTGCTGCCGGGCGACCGTGATGCAGGTCCAGCGCGGCCATCGCCGCGTGGCTGGGCTCGAACGGCTTCTGGTACTCCAGCGGAATGTGCACCGACCAGTTGAAGTAGTACGAGTCCTTTTGGTCCTTGCGGTGCGCGCGCACCTCGTGGACCCCTTCGGCCATGCGGCGCGCCACGGCGACCGGGTCGCCAACGACGATCTCGTAGCGCGAGGCAGCTGCATCGCCAAGGGTCAGGCGGATGAAGCGGTCGATCTGCTCGAAGTACTGCGCGGCGATGGTCGGGCCTGTAAGGATCAGCGGGAATGGCAGGTCCGCATTTTCTTCGCGCAACAGGATGCCGAGCAGGTAGAGAATTTCTTCTGCAGTGCCGACGCCGCCCGGGAACACCAGAATGCCATGACCGATGCGAACGAAGGCTTCGAGGCGCTTCTCGATGTCCGGCATGATCACCAGATGGTTGACGATCGGGTTCGGCGATTCGGCGGCGATGATGCCTGGCTCGGTAACGCCGATGTAGCGGGTGCTGTGTTTGCGCTGCTTGGCATGCGCGATGGTGGCACCTTTCATGGGGCCCTTCATCGCGCCCGGGCCACAGCCGGTGCAGATATCCAGCCCGCGCAGGCCGAGTTCATAGCCGACCTGCTTGGTGTACAGGTATTCGTCGCGCGAAATGGAATGCCCTCCCCAGCACACGACCAGATTCGGGTCCAACGGCTGCAGGATGCGCGCATTGCGCAACTGACCGAACACGGCATTGGTGATGCCTTCGCTGGTATCGAGATCGGCGCGTTGCGCTTCGAGTTCGATGGCCATGTAGGCAAGATCGCGCACCACGGCGAACAGCAGCTCGGCCACACCGCGGATGATGTCGCCATCGACGAACGCCATCGCCGGCGCGTTGCTCAGATCGATGCGGATGCCGCGATCCTGCTGGTTCACCTGGATGTCGAAATCCGGGTAGAGATCGCGCGCGGCGTGCGGGTCGTCCGATGCGCTGCCGCTGGTCAGCACGGCCAGCGCGCAACGGCGCAGCAGCTCATGCATGCCACCGCTGGATGCATCACGCAGCCTGGCCACTTCGGCCTTGGACAACACATCCAGGCCACCACGCGGGTAGACCCGCGCATCCACCACCGGCAGCGCCCGCGCTGCTGTACTGCTGAGTTCCATAGCATGCTCCTGTCGTCGACACAGAACTTTAGCGTACTCACCCGCACAAAAGAAAACGGCCGGGAGACCCCGGCCGTTTGTGCAAACTTCGACACGCTAGCCAGCTTTAGAACTGGTAGCGGAAGCCCAGCTGCAGCGCCCAGCGCGAGATGCCCTTGTCGTCGTAGACAGTGGACTGAGCCGGCTCGTTGAAACGGTACACATACTTGCCGGTTGCAGCATCAATACCGCCGTATTCAACAACGCGCTTGAAGCCTGGGAAAGCATATTCGTCCACGCGGCCCCAGTTCTTGTTGAGAAAGTTGCCCACGTTCATGACGTCAAGCCAGATCTGCGCTTTGTTGCCATCGAAAAAACCTGGAAGTTCCTGCTCGATGTGCAGGTCGAACTGATTCACCCACGAATTACGCACCGCGTTACGACCGGCAAGTTGTCCCTGATGAGTGGAGAGATACTGGTCGTTGTTCACGTAATTCCAGAATGCATTCTCTTCAGCCGCACTTCCGAACAGAACATCGCCGCGCCCCTTTGGAATGTAGAGCAGATCGTTGGCTCGACCATCGCCATTTGCATCGTTGTCGAACGTGTAGCTGTACGGACGGCCGCTTCGCCCCTGATAGACCAGGCCTAACTTGGTGGCATAGTCACCAAAGAAGTTGTGCTTCCACTGCAAGGTGCCGAGGAAACTATCCTTGATCTCATACGCAGAAGTCGCGTTGACTTCTTCATTCGCCTGGAACGCTGCGGTGTTGAGCAGCTGCGAACCCGACGTGGAGCTAGTCAGACCGCTGACTTCCTTCGCGTTTGAGTAGGTGTAGGCCAAGCTCCATGACCAGTCGCTATCATTGAAGGGCTTGTTCAAACCAACAGTGAAGCTTTGCGTCGCACCCTCACTGGTCGGACGCGCAATGATGGCGTCATTGAAGCGCTGATCGCTATTTGCACGCGCCAGCGCATTGCCGGACACACGCCCCTGGTTGTCCCAGTTAGCGCGGTTGCGACCAACTGCGTTCCAGTAGATCTGGCGACCATCCTGACCAACCGCAGTCGGCGCACCCAGATTGAGCTGCTGGTAATAGATCGCCTCGTTGACCCTGGTAACCACACCTTCCAGAGAGCCAATGATGCCGTGCCACGGAAGCTCTGCATCAAACGCCAAATTGGCTTTCCAAACCGATGGCTGCCCGAGATCCTTGTCGACAAAGTCGACTGACTGGGTCGCGCCGCCGGTCCCAGTCGGCTGATTATTGACATCCGGGGTGAAACGGATATTGCCACGGGTGATTTGGGATGCGTTACGGAAATTGTAATCCGTGTAAGCCAAGCCGGTATTGGAGAATGGATTGGACAACCACACAGAAGCAGCAGCACCCTGGAACAGACCAACGCCACCACGCAACTGGGTCGGACGGTCCGCATCGAATGTGTAGTTGAAGCCGAAGCGTGGCTGCCACAGATCGTTACCATCGATCGTAGCGTCATTACGCACGCCGAATGCGTCGAATGCGGTCTGATTGAACTGCGGGCTGTTCGGAACCAGCTGTTTTTCATAACGCAGACCGAAGGTCAACGTCAGATTACTGTTGACCGCCCAAGTGTCCTGCACAAACAGTCCAAGATTACGCAAGCCCCAATTCGCTGCGATGTCATCGATGTTCCTGGTATTCGAGGACGAATAGCGGTAAGACACAGGCCTGTTGGCGCGGTAAGCGGCGATCGATTCGAAGCTGTAGGAGCCGAACACGCGCGGACCATACAGGTTGAAAATATCGTTATCTTCGTAGTCGAACCCGAATTTCACCGTGTGATCGTTGAGAAACAGGTTGCCTGCGAAGAAGGCGTTCCAAGTTTTGGTACGCAACTCATTGGCTTGGGTATTCGCCTCGGTACCCAGGTTGACCGAGTTAGCGCCGACACGGACATTGATGGCCGGCAGCTGCGAGGCAGCGGTACGTATCGCCGAATAGTCGCGATAAGACACCTTGGCCTCAGTAGAGAAGTCCTCGGTCCAATCGCTGAACAATTGCGCGGTGTAGGTCTCCAATTCGAAATCGCGCACGTAGTGGTACGAATTCAATGCCAACGAGCTGGTGCTGAATCCATTGAGGTTCGCAGTGCTTTGCTCGGACTTGCCATAGCGGAACGAGCCACGGTGCTTATCGCTGATGTTCCAATCCAGCTTGAAGCCCTTTTCCTCAGAGTCAGAATCCAGTGCAGGAAGCGCGAGCGTCCCTGGGTCGAACCCATACACATTGCGCGAAATATCAACGATCTCGTCAACCTGCGCCTGCGAGATGTTCACGGTATTGCTAGCTCCAGAACCAGTTGGACCAAAGCCGCTGTTACCGTTGAACACGCCCTTGCCCTTGTACTTCTCGTAATTCGCGAAGAAGAACAATTTGTCTTTGACGATCGGGCCGCCCAGGGTCAAACCATACGTCGCTTCGTTGTCGAACAGCTGCGGGCGAATACCGTTCTGATTCTTGCCTGACCAATCGTTGTCACGATAGGTGCCATAGACCGACCCGTGAAACTCGTTGGTGCCGGACTTGGTGACCGCATTAATCACGCCGCCGGTGCCACCGTTAATGGTGACGTCGTAGTTCGCCACGTCTACCGAGATTTCATCGATGACGTCCATCGAAAACGGCTGGCGCGGTGTCGGCAGGCTGTTGGATTCCAGACCGAAGGCGTCGTTGGTGCTGATGCCGTCGACGCGGATCGCGTTGTAGCGCGGATTTTGGCCGGCGATGGAGATTTCGTTGCGGGCCTTGTCGGTTTGCGCAACGCGCGGATCCAGGCGCACATAGTCCTGCAGGTTACGGTTGATCGACGGCAGCGACTCGATTTCTTCGCGGGTCACGTTGGTGCCGGTACCCATCTTGTTGGCGCTGAAAATGTCCGAGCCGTAGTTGCCGGCGATCGCCTGCACGGTGCCCAGCGTGGCCAGATCGCTACCCAGGGCGGCATCGACCTGATTGACCTTGTCCAGGTTCAAATACACGCCTTCGCGGGTGGTGTTGCCAGCACCGGAGGCGGTGATGGTGATGGTGTAAGGGCCGCCCACACGCAAGCCGCGCGCGTTATAGCGTCCACTGGCATCAGTGGTGGCGCGGCTGACCGTTCCGGACTCCACGTGCGTGATGGTGACTTCGGCATTCGGGACGGGCTGGCCGCCACTACTGGTCACCAAGCCGGCAACGCCAGCCGAGGTACTTTGCGCAAACACGGGAGCGGCGGCGAGCGCGGCGACAAGGCCAAGCGTCAGCTTGGACATGCGGAGACAACGGGGGTGGGTCATTTCAGTAGCCTCGATGCAGGTTGGCAGTGACAGAAAGGCGCAGTCAGCCCAACCGTTCCCGGGGGTGGGCTGCCGATGATCTGGGGTCCCTTGCCGTGCGGCTGGTTACTTCTGCAACTTTTAACAACAGATTAACAAGCTAAGACCTACCTGTGACGGCGACGTGACAAAGTTCACGTTCTGCAACACGCACTGCGTAGGTGAAGGTGCAAGCGCCAGATTGCGCAAAGTCGCAGCGGCATGGAGATGGGCGTCTCATCTCTTCAGCCGTTGAAGCACCAGAAGAGATCTGAGCGATCAAATGGCTGCCGTCGCCTATCGTCTGCGCGCGGCGCATGTCGACGTCATATGCCGACTGCACTTCGAAATATGACACCCAACTGCGATATCACCAAAAATGCGCATATGCACTTCAAAAGGTGACGGGCGGCGACCAACATCCGGTAACAGACGCCTCAGCTACCTTTCTGGCGATATGTCGTGCTGGTCAGCCGCCTGCGCTCATGGGCAGCGAGCACACGAACCAAGGCGAAAATGGGTTGGAGCGCCCCCCCTGCTCATGCTCCTGCACACACGCGATGGGACCCGAGGGATTTCTTCCCCACTAAGAGCGGCTAACAACACGGAGCGAGCAGCTGTCAGCTGGGCGCGGACGGCGCGCTCAGAACCACAGTGCAAGGGTGGTGCCTGCCGATTCCGAGCGCCGGCCGCGCCCGCCTGGCGGCTACGCAGTCGTTTTGTTAGCGGCTCTAACGCGCTAGATCGATGCCGGCAGCTTGAAGTACGTCCCCAGGCCGTCCAGGAACATCTGTACGGAGATGGCAACCAGCAGCATGCCCATCAGGCGCTCGATGGCCGTGAGCGCGCGGTGTCCGAGCAGTTTGTACAGCAGCGGTGCGGAGGCGAGGATCGACGAGGCGCCGATCCAGGCGATCATCAGCGCTAGGCTCCAGTCCCAAAGCCGCGTAGGCTCGTTGCTGCCCATGAGCATGACCGCGGCCATGCCGGATGGGCCGGCTACCAGCGGGATGGCCAGCGGCACGATGAAGGGCTCGCCGTCGGGGATTTCGCCCATCAGGCCTTCGGGCCGCGGAAAGATCATGCGGATACCGATCAGGAACAGCACGATGCCGCCGGCGATGGCCACCGATTCCTGGCGCAGATGCATCAGCTCCAGCGCGTATTTGCCGCACCACAGGAACGCCATCAACACGCACAGGGCGATCAGCAGTTCGCGCGCAAGCACGAAGCGCTGGCGCATGGGCGGCAGCGGCTTGAGCACGCTGAGAAATACCGGGATGTTGCCCAGCGGGTCGAGAATCAGGAACAGCAGCAGCGCCGCTGAAAGAATGGTCATACCGACGGACTCCAGATCGCACCGCGATGCGTCGCCCCAGCGGCGGACAACACGCTGACGCATGCAGGCGCGTAACGTACGGCATCGACCGCGTCGCTGTCTTCGTGATGGGTGAAAGCGCGTGCGCGCAATGCGGTGCGCATCGGGCCGGGTTGCAGGCCGCTGACGCGGACCGGGCCAGCGGCGGTTTCATGATGCAGGCTCGCGATGAGGCCGCGCTGCGCATGCTGAGCGGCGCCATATGCGCCCCAATAGGCCTGGCCGACGCGTGCGGGGTCGTCCACCACAAACACCACGGCTGCGTCGTGCTGCTGACGCAATAAAGGCAGGCATGCCTGGGTCAGCCACGCGCGCGCGGTCAGGTTGACATGCAAGGTGCGCGCGAAATCGGCGGGAGCGGCAAGTTCGGCCGGCGTCAGGCCGGCAAAGTCGGCAGCGCACTGCAGCAAGCCATGCAGGCCGCCGAGCTCAGTCTGCAACCGTTGCGCGAGCGTGGCGTAGTCGTCTGGTGTTGCGCCGGCCAGATCCAGCGGATACAGCAGCGGCTCGCTACCCAGCGCTGCAACTGCGTCGTACAGGCGTTCCAGCGGGCGCAGCTTGCGGCCAAGCAAGACCACCGTGGCGCCTGCGGCCGCGCATGCCTGTGCCGCGGCGGCGCCAAGGCCACCGGCAGCGCCGGTGATCAGCACGACGCGACCCGCCAAGGCGGCGGTTTGAGGCTGGGCCTGCACCGAACTCACGGCTGATAGGCCTCGCTGACGATGCGCTTGAGCTCGCCGACTTCAAACAACTCCAGGGTGATGTCGCAGCCGCCAATCAGCTCGCCATGAATGAACAATTGCGGAAAGGTCGGCCAGTTGGAATAGCGCGGTAGATTCGCACGCACCTCGGGTTCTTCCAGCACGTTGATGGTGCGCAGCTGGTCGGCACCGGCGGCCACCAGGGCCTGCACGGCGCGGCTGGAAAACTCGCACATCGGGAATTGCGGGGTACCTTTCATGAACAGCACGATCGGGTGTTGTTCGACTTCGGCCTGGATCCGTTCCATCACCAGCATTGGACTCTCCTGACTGGGAGCGGCAGGCCCGACCGCCGGGTCGGATAGACTTCCGCAAAGGCACGCATTGTAAGCCTTCAGCGCGACCTATCGCCGCACTCCCTTCGCTGCCACTGACATCATGCCGATCGAACACGTTGCACTGCCCTACTCCCGCGCGGCCCTGGAGCCGCATCTTTCCTCTGCAACACTGGGGGCGCACCACGGCGTCTGTCACCGCAGCGAGGTGGAGCAGCTCAACGCGCGCATCGAAGGCAGCGAGTTTGCCGAGCTGACGCTGGAACAGATCATCGCGCAGGCGCAGGGCACGCTGTTTCATCTCGCCGCGCAGGTGTGGAACCACAACTTCTATTGGCAGTGCCTGCGTACGCGTGCTGGCGGCGAGCCGCTTGGACAGCTCGGCGAGCGCATCGCCAAATCCTTCGGCGACTTCGTGCATTTCAAACTAGAGTTCAATCGCATGGCCTTGACCAGCTTCGGCTCGGGTTGGGTGTGGCTGGTGCAACGCCCGGACGGCGCGCTGGCAGTGGTCGCCACACCCAATGCCTCCACCCCGCTCACCGGGCCGGACATTCCGCTCCTCGCTTGCGATATCTGGGAACATGCGTACTACCTGGACTACCAACAGGATCGCGCGCGCTACCTGGATGCGTTCTGGAAGCTGGTCAACTGGGATTTTGTCGCAAGCCGGCTGGGCTGACCTGACCGCTCAGCTTGCGTCAGCAGATGGGCACTGGTTCATCTGCTGACGAAGTTACCGAGCGTTTTCGAACCCGCACCACTGCGTCGTCGCGGAAAACGATTTGCACAGCGCTGGATCACCGCTGATGCGCTACGCGCATCAGCCTTCGTTCAAGCGCGCAACCACCGGCCCAACTTGCGCATCGCGCAGCAACGCCGCGCCTGCATCGCGCACTGCCAGTGCAAGCGCCTGCGTTGTCTCCGCGCGCAGTGTTGCGTGCCCTACCTTGCGGCCATTGCGGGCTTGTTTGCCGTAATCGTGCCAATGCCCACCCGGCACCGCCAGAAACGCGGTGGCATCCGGCATCGCACCCAGCCAGTTCAGCATGCAGGCATGGCCGCGCATCGCCGTGCTGCCCAGCGGCAAGCCAAGGACGGCACGCACATGATTTTCGAATTGCGAGGTTTCGGCGCCTTCGATGGTCCAATGCCCGGAGTTGTGCACGCGTGGCGCCATTTCGTTGGCAAGCAACTCACCGTCGCGCACGAACAGTTCCAGCGCAAACACGCCAACATAGTCGAGCCTTTCCGACACGGCACGCGCGTGCGATTCGGCCGATGCCTGCAGCGCCGCATCCACGCGCGCCGGCGCGATACTGGCCGACAACACGCCATCTACGTGCCAGTTCTCAGTCAGGGGCCAGGCACGGAATGCGCCATCGCGCCCACGCACTGCCACCACGCTGACCTCGCGCTGGAACGGCACGAACGCTTCCACGATCAACCCAACGTGTGCCGCCTGTGCGCCCAGTGCGTCCCACGCGGCATCGGCATCGGCGAGCGTCTTGATGCGGAACTGGCCCTTGCCGTCATAGCCGAAGCGGCGCGTCTTCAGCACGCACGGCGTACCGATCTGCGCAAGCGCTGCATCCAGGCCGGCGCGGTCGTCGATCGCGGCAAACTCCGGCACCGGAATGCCGAGCTCGCGGAACAAGGTTTTTTCGCTGAGCCGATCCTGCGCAACCGCCAGCGCAGCCGGACTCGGAAACACCGGCACCTGGACGGCAAGTTGCTGCGCGCTGGTGGCCGGCACGTTCTCGAAGTCGAAGGTGATCACATCCACCTGTTCGGCGAAGGCGGCAAGGGTCGCCACGTCATCGAAGGCGCCAACCTGCAGCGGCGCAACCTGCCCTGCGCAGGCATTGGCCGACGGATCGAATACCGCAAAGCGTATGCCGAGCGGCGCACCGGCCAGCACCAACATGCGCGCCAGCTGGCCGCCACCGAGAATACCGACCGTGGTCATTGACGCGGGTCGTCGCAGGCCATGACATCGTCGGTCTGCTTGGCGCGGAACTGCCCCAGTGCTTGACCGATCTGCGCCTGCTCGGGCGCCAGCATGGCCGCCGCAAACAACGCCGCATTGGCCGCACCCGCATTGCCGATGGCAAAGGTGGCCACCGGAATGCCGGCTGGCATCTGCACGATCGATAGCAGCGAATCCATGCCATTGAGCGCCTTGGACTGCACCGGCACACCAAGTACCGGCACCGCGGTCTTGGCAGCCAGCATGCCCGGCAGATGCGCCGCGCCGCCGGCACCGGCAATGATCGCGCGCAGGCCGCGTTCGCCAGCCTGTTCGGCGTAGGTGAACAATACGTCGGGGGTACGGTGCGCCGAGACCACCTTGACTTCGTACGGCACGCCCAGCGCGTCAAGCTTGTAAGCTGCGTGTTGCATGGTCTCCCAATCCGAACGGGAGCCCATCACGATGCCGACCAGCGGCGCGGAGTGGTTGGAGGTCATGGCCCTGCCCTGCGGTAAAGACGTATTCTAGCCAATCTCCACGCAAGACAAGACTTCGATGGATCGCAAATTGCTCGACCTGCTGTGCTCGCCCGACACCCGCCAGCCGCTTTCGCTGCTCGACGTCAAGGGCCTGGAAGTACTGAACGCCACCATTGCCGGCGGAACCCTGCAACGCGCCGACGGCACCGCCCAGACCCAGCCGCTGCGTGAGGCACTGATCACCCGCGACCGCAAGCAGATCTTCCGCGTCGATGACGGCATCCCGGTGCTGCTGGCCGAAGAGGCCATCGCCACCACGCAAATCGCCGACTTCCCCGAAAAGTGAGCCTACCCGTGCACACCGACGTGCCGGTCACGCCCCCCGCCGAATCGATCGACGCCGATGTGGCACGCGCCCTGGCCGAAGACATCGGCAGCGGCGATGTGACCGCTGCGCTGTTGCCCGATCGGGCCGACAGCGCCTATCTGCTGTGCAAGCAGGATGCGGTCATCACCGGCCGCCCCTGGTTCGATGCCACCCACCGCGCGCTCGACCCGCAGGTGCGCATCGACTGGCTGGTGCACGAAGGCCAGCACGTGGCTGCCGGCACGGTGCTCGCACTGCTACAAGGGCGCAGCCGCAGCCTGCTCAGTGCCGAACGCACCTCGCTCAATTTCATGCAGACGCTGTCGGCCACGGCCACCACCACCGCGGCGTATGTGGCTGCGGTGGCCGGGACGCGCGCGCGCATCCTGGACACACGCAAGACACTGCCGGGCCTGCGCGCTGCGCAGAAATACGCCGTGCGCTGCGGCGGTGGCGGCAATCACCGCATCGGCCTGTTCGACACGGTGATGCTCAAGGAAAACCACATCCGTGCCGCCGGGTCGTTGAGCGCTGCCGTGCATGCCGCACGCGCGCAGCAACCGCAGCTGCCGCTGGTGGTCGAAGTGGAAACGCTGGAGCAACTGCATGAGGCACTGCAGGTTGGTTGCACGCGTATCTTGATCGACGACTTCGACCAGGCCATGCGCCGCGAAGCGGTGCGTATCGTTGCCGCATTGCCGCTCGAACGACGCATTCCGCTGGAAGTCTCCGGCAGCGTGGATCTTGCCGGCATTCGCGCCGTTGCCGAAGACGGGGTGGACTGCATTTCGATTGGCGGGCTCACCAAGCACGTGCAGGCAGTGGATCTGTCGCTCAAACTCGGCCCGCCACCGACGCGCTGATTTCACGCGTGCGCGCAGCCGGCTCTGGCAGCCTGCCGCGATTGTTTTCGTGCAGGATCTGCAATGAGCGTAAAACCTTGCCAGTGGCTCTGCTTGTTGCTGGCAGGTGTTGGAAGCAGCGCTGCGGCTGCGGAGGTGTGCGATATCCCGCCACGGTTCGGCACCAGCCCCGCTGCGATCGCCATCGTGCGCAGCGCCTGCAATGAGCATCGTCTCTGGCAACGCCCGTTTATCGATGCCAAGGGTCGCGTGGTCAGTCTGGGCGTCACCGAAGCCGAGTCGGGTTATCTCGCCGACCATGGTCTGGTCGCCTGGCAACGCGTTGCAGGCTATTGGCGCGACAGCGGCACACTTGCATCGATGGGCGGCCGCCCCGGCGCTTCCAGCTGCGCGGCACTGGATGGTACGCGCTACACCGCCAGCGACTGCCGCGCGTTTTTGATCGACAACCCGTGGTCGGCCGCTTTCATTTCCTGGGTAATGACACAGTCGGGGCTGAGCGGTTTTCATCGCTCCGTACGCCATCTGGATTACATCCGCAGCGCCTATGACGACGGCGCCACCGGACCGTACCGGTTCACCGATCCGGCGGTCGAAAAGCCTGCGCCCGGCGATCTGCTGTGCCTGCTGCGCGGGCGCAGCACCGCACTGGGCTATGCCGGCCTGAAGGCTGCCCTCGGCGGCAGCGCACCGATGCCGTGGCAGTCGCATTGCGACGTGGTGGTGGCCGCCAATGTCGGCGGTGACCGCACGCTGTACCTGATCGGCGGCAATGTGTTCAACACGGTGATGATGCGCAAGATGCCGCTGGATCGCGCCGGTCGCGTGGTGTTGCCAACGCCGCAATCGGACAGCAGTCAGGAGCAGAATGAAGACAGCGTGGGCATCGCCAGCGAGTGCACGCCCGCGCACGAAGAACTGTGCGACTTCAATCGCCGCGACTGGGCCGCACTGCTGAAACTGCGGCCTGACGCGACAATGAGCGCACCGCCGCCGAGTGCGCCATTGCCGACACCCGGCATCGTGCCCACAGATCAGGCAATGCCGCCAGGCTTCCCGCGCGTTGTGCCGCCGCGTCCGGAGACGCAGCCTGCGCAGACGTAACAACAGCAACCTGAGTAAAGACGGATTCAAAGCCTCTCTCCTGCGGGAGAGGGATTGGGGTAAGGTACGGTGCGAAGCCCTTGTTCGCCCTCACCCAATGCGGCTTTGCACGCCCCCCCCCCGTCCGGCGCTGCGCGCCACCTTCTCCCGAGCTGAGAAGCAATCCAAGCCCCTCACCTGCAGGAGAGGGGTTGGGGTAAGGGTGCGGGCGAAGCCACTTACATTCCGAATATCACGAGGCTTTGCACGTACCCTCATCCGCCCCTTTGGTGCCCCTTCTCCCGGAAGGAGAAGGGGTCAAGCACACAACAAAAAAGCAGGCCGAAGCCCGCTTTTCCGTCGTGCATCACACGCGATGCATGAGACAGCAGCGATTACTCGGCCGAAGCCGGAACGCCTTCGCCTTCTTCCACTGCCTTGATCGACAGACGGATGCGGCCCTGCTTGTCCACTTCCAGCACTTTGACGCGGACCAGATCGCCTTCCTTCAACTTGTCGCCGACCTTCTCCACGCGCTCGCTGGAAATCTGCGAGACGTGCACCAGACCGTCCTTGCCCGGCAGGATGGTGACGAACGCGCCGAAGTCCATGATCTTGGCGACCTTGCCTTCATAGATGCGGCCCGGCTCCACGTCCGAGGTGATCTGCTCGATGCGTGACTTCGCAGCCTGCGCGGCAATCGCGTTGACCGAGGCAATGATGATCGTGCCGTCGTCCTGGATGTCGATCTGCGTACCGGTTTCCTTGGTGATCGCCTGGATGGTCGAGCCGCCCTTGCCGATCACTTCACGGATCTTGTCCGGGTGAATCTTGATGGTCAGCAGGCGCGGCGCGTAGTCGCTCAGTTCCTGACGCGGTGTGGTCAGTGCATGCGCCATCTCGCCCAGAATGTGCAGACGACCAGCCTTGGCCTGCTGCAATGCCTGCTTCATGATCTCTTCGGTGATGCCTTCGATCTTGATGTCCATCTGCAGCGCGGACACGCCTTCGGCAGTACCGGCCACCTTGAAGTCCATGTCGCCCAGGTGATCTTCGTCGCCCAGGATGTCGGAAAGCACGACGAAGTCGTTGCCTTCCTTGACCAGGCCCATCGCGATACCGGCAACCGGCGCCTTGATCGGCACACCGGCGTCCATCAGCGCCAGCGAGCTACCGCACACCGATGCCATCGAGGACGAACCGTTGGACTCGGTAATTTCCGAAACCACGCGGATGGTGTACGGGAATTCTTCCAGGCTCGGCATCACGGCAAGCACGCCGCGCTTGGCCAGACGGCCGTGACCGATTTCGCGACGCTTCGGTGCACCGAAACGACCGCACTCGCCTACCGAGTACGGAGGGAAGTTGTAATGGAACAGGAAGTTTTCCTTGTACTCGCCCGAGACTGCGTCGATGACCTGACCGTCGCGTGCGGTGCCGAGCGTGGTGATCACGATCGCCTGCGTCTCGCCGCGGGTGAACAGCGCCGAGCCATGGGTCCGCGGCAGCACGCCGGCCTTGGCGCTGATCGGACGCACGGTATCCAGTGCACGGCCGTCGATACGCACCTTGGTGCTGAGCACCGAGCCACGCATGGTCTGGTATTCCAGCTCGCCGAATTCCTTGGCCAGATCACCGGCAGCCCAGCCTTCGATCGTGGCGCGCGGCGCCAGCGCACCCAGCACGTCCTTCTTGATCGCCGAAATCGCATCGCGGCGCTGCAGCTTGTCGCGCACCTGGAAAGCCGAAGCGAGCTGGTCGCCCACTGCTTCCTTCAGCGCGGCGATCATGCCGTCGTTCTTCGCCGGAGCCACCCAATCGGACGGCTTGGTGCCGGCTTCGACGGCCAGCTCGTTGATGATGTTGATGACTTTCTGCATTTCGCGATGGCCGAACGTCACCGCGCCCAGCATCACTTCTTCCGACAGCAACTCGGCTTCGGACTCGACCATCAGCACCGCATTGGCGGTACCGGCCACGACCAACTCCAGCTGCGAATCCTTCAGATCGGTCACGGTCGGGTTGAGGATGTATTCGCCATTCTTGTAACCGACCTTCGCCGCAGCGATCGGGCCGTTGAACGGAGTGCCGGCCAGCGACAGCGCGGCCGATGCGCCGATCAGCGCGGCGATATCGCCGTCGATGTCAGGGTTCATCGACATCACCGTGGCGATGATCTGCACTTCGTTCTTGTAGTCCTCCGGGAACAGCGGACGGATCGGACGATCGATCAGGCGCGAGATCAACGTTTCCTTCTCGGTCGCACGTCCTTCGCGCTTGAAGAAGCCGCCCGGGATGCGGCCGCCGGCGTAGAACTTCTCCTGATAATCGACCGTCAGGGGAAAGAAGTCCTGCCCTTCGCGCGCGCTCTTGGCGGCGACGGCGGTGACCAGCAGTACGGTGTCGTCGAACTTGACGATGACGGCACCGCCTGCCTGGCGAGCGATTTCGCCCGTCTCAAGGGTGACGGTGTGCTTGCCGTACTGGAAGGTTTTGGTGATTTTTGCCACGGAGGTTTTTCCTTAGGTGTCACTGTCTGCGTTGGACCGTCGTCGACCCATGCCGAAAACGGGCGGCCGGGAGGCTCCGGCCCAAGGTTGCGTGTTGCGAAAACGGAGTGCGATTGACCAAAACAAAACCGCGGCGCATCGATGCGCCGCGGCGGTAGGACTCGATTAGCGGCGCAGGCCGAGCTTCTCGATCAAGGACTTGTAACGCTCGTTGTCCTTCTTCTTCAGGTAGTCGAGCAGGCTGCGGCGACGGTTGACCATCTGCAGCAGACCACGACGGCTGTGGTGATCCTTCTTATGGGTCTTGAAGTGACCGGTCAGCAGTTCGATACGCGCGGTCAGCAGAGCGACCTGCACTTCCGGCGAACCGGTGTCCTGAGCGCTGCGCTTGTTGTCTTCAATAACTTTCTGGGTGTCGACAGACATGATGTGTTCTCGATAGATGCGTGGTCGACAGGAACGTGCGTGACGCACCGCCGGACTCGCCGTTTGCTTGGGATGAGCGCGCTTTGCGCTGAGGTGCCCCGATCAGAGCCGCGAAATTGTACCGTTGGGCGGCCCAGGGAACAAGTTGACAAAATCTTAACATACTGAAATCTCATTCAGTCCATTGAACAATCGCTGTGGCGACAAGCGTCCATCCGCATCCACCAAGCCCAGCCCCGAGGGGCTTCCGTCGGGCCCGAACACGGCCACCTGGCCAGTCGGGAATGCGGCATCGCGCAAGCGCTGCCCCATGCGGAAACGCGCCGCGAGAGCCGCATCGAGCACGATCCGCGCAAAATCGGCCAGGCCGGCCTCGATCGGCAGCAACACCGTCTGCGCCTCGGCGCCGGCTTCCAGCGCTGTCGCCAACCCCTCCAGCGTGATCATTTGCGGAGCACGAAACGGCTCCACCCAGAGTCGACGCAACGACGCGATATGCGCGCCGCAGCCCAGCACCTCGCCGAGATCGCGCGCCAGGCTGCGGATATACGTCCCCGAACCGCAGGTCACGCGCAGCGTCAAACGCGGCGCGCTGTAGCCCAGCACTTCGATCGCCTGCACCTCGACCTCACGTACCGGCGCGTCAATGACCTCGCCACGCCGCGCCTTGGCATACAGCGGCTCACCGCCTTGCTTGAGTGCGGAATAGATCGGCGCCTGCTGCTGGATGCGGCCGATGAAAGCCGCCAGCGCCACCTGCAGATCGGCCTCGCTCACGTCGGGTACCGCACGTTCGCGCAGCGGCTCGCCGTCGGCATCATCGGTATCGGTGGTGACGCCCAGCACGATCTCGGCGTCGTACGCCTTGGCCGACCCGAGCAGCAGTCCGGCGATCTTGGTGGCTTCGCCAAAGCAGAGCGGTAGCAGGCCGGTGGCCAGCGGGTCCAGGCTACCGGTATGGCCACCTTTCTCTGCACGCAATAAGCGGCGCGCGGCCTGCAATGCATTGTTGGAACTGAGCCCGGCCGGCTTGTCCAGCAACAGGATGCCGTGCAACGGGCGGTAAGCGATGCGGGGTTTCAAAAGATCGATGCTCGAATCGGGTGCTGTGCGCGCCCGCGGAAATCAGGGCCGCAGCAGAGGCGGCAGGCCGTAACAGCGCTCAGCGCTGTTCGGCGTCTTCGTCACTGGACGTCGCCCCAGGGCCAACGTCGTCCAGGTCACGCAACAGATTGTCGATGCGTTCGCCGCGATCGACCGAATCGTCGTAATGGAAGTGCAGCTCGGGCACATGGCGCAACTTCATTGCGCGCGCCAACTGCGTGCGCAGCTGCCCGGCGATGTCCTTGAGCCCCTTGACCGCTTCGGCCGAACGCTCCTGCTGCAACGCAGTCACGAAGACCTTGGCGTGCGCCAGGTCGCGGCTGATTTCGACGTCGGAGACGCTGACCGACGGCAGGCCGTGGTCGCGCACGGCCGCGTGCACGATCGTGCCGAGGTCGCGACGCACCTGCGCAGACACGCGGTCGGTGCGATGGAATGATTTGGTTGCCATGGTCGTGGACCTTGTTGATTCGGAGGGCCAGTCGGCACCGAAGCCAAAAACGAATGCGGGCGGTCATGCCGCCCTCGCCTTGCAGAACCTGCATTGGACAACTCCGCAGAGCGGAGTCCGGGGCCCACAGGCCCCGTCCGCCATTACAGCGTACGCGCCACTTCGATACGCTCGAAGCACTCGATCTGGTCGCCGGCCTTGACGTCGTTGTACGCCTTCACGCCGATACCGCACTCGTTACCGTTGCGCACTTCGTCGACGTTTTCCTTGAAACGACGCAGCGATTCCAGCTCGCCTTCGAACACCACGACGCTGTCGCGGAGCACGCGGATCGGCTTGCTGCGCTTCACCACGCCTTCGATGATCATGCAGCCTGCAACCGCGCCGAACTTCGAGCTGCGGAACACGTCGCGCACCTGCGCAATACCCATGATCTCTTCGCGGATTTCCACGCCGAGCAGACCGGATGCCACCTGCTTCACCTGGTCGATCACGTCATAGATGATCGAGAAGTAACGCAGATCGACACCGTTGGACTCGACGATCTTGCGCGCAGACGCATCCGCACGCACGTTGAAGCCGATGATCGTGGCCTTGGAAGCCGCGGCCGAATTCGCATCCGACTCGGTGATGCCGCCCACGCCGGAGTGGATCACGTTGATGCGGATGTCCTCGTTGGACAACGCCACCAGCGACTGCTTGAGTGCTTCCACCGAACCCTGCACGTCGGCCTTGATCACCAGATTCAACACCTGCTGACCTTCACCCTTGCCCATCTGGGCCAGGATGTCTTCCATGCGGTTGGTGGCCGAGGCCACCAGACGCGATTCGCGGCGCTTGGTTTCGCGCTGCTGCGCCACGTCCTTGGCCAAACGCTCGTCGTCGACAACCACGAAGTCATCGCCGGCTTCCGGCACGCCGGACAAGCCGAGCACCTGCACCGGAATCGATGGGCCCGCCGAGCCCGGCTGATGGCCGGTTTCGTCGAACAGCGCACGCACGCGGCCGTACTGAATGCCGCACACCAGGTAGTCGCCACGCTTCAGCGCGCCCTGCTGCACCAGCACCGTCGCCACCGGGCCGCGGCCCTTGTCCAGCGAGGATTCGATGACCGTACCGCTGGCGCGGCCTTCGGCCACCGCCTTGAGTTCCAGCACTTCGGCCTGCAGCGAAATCGCGTCCAGCAGCGTGTCCACGCCGGTACCGACCTTGGCCGACACTTCGATGAACTGGGTATCGCCACCGAAGTCTTCGGCTACCACGTTTTCGGCCAACAGCTCGTTCTTGACCCGCAGCGGATCCGCGCCGGCCTTGTCGATCTTGTTGACCGCCACGATCAAAGGAACGCCTGCCGCCTTGGCATGCGCGACCGCTTCCTTGGTCTGCGGCATCACGCCATCGTCGGCCGCAACCACCAGCACCACGATGTCGGTGATCTTGGCACCACGGGCACGCATCGAGGTAAACGCGGCATGGCCGGGCGTATCCAGGAAGCTGATGACGCCACGATCGGTTTCGACGTGGTACGCACCGATGTGCTGGGTGATGCCGCCGGCTTCGCCCGAGGCGATCTTGGTGCGACGGATGTAATCCAGCAGCGAGGTCTTGCCATGATCGACGTGACCCATGATGGTGACCACCGGCGGACGCGTCGTGGTGTCGCCCTGCGCGTCTTCGGCGTGCGCCAGCAGCGCGTCCTCGAAATCGGCATTGTCGGCACGCACGGCCTTGTGGCCGAGTTCTTCGGTCACCAGCGCGGCGGTGTCGTGATCGATGCTTTGGGTGATGGTCGCCATGACGCCCATCTTGAACAGCGCCTTGACCACGTCGCCGCCCTTGAGCGCGAGCTTCTGCGCCAGGTCTGCAACGGTGATGGTCTCACCGATCGCCACTTCACGCACCACCGGCGCGGTGGGACGCTCGAACCCGTGCGGGCCGCTGTTGGCCTGGTTGCTGCCACGACCGTTGTCGTTGCCACGGCGCGAGGACGACGAACCCGGACGACCGGTCGGCTTGCCACGCACGTTGGAACGACGCGCACGATCGGCCGCGGACAGATGCAACTGCCCGGCGAAGCGCTTGGTCGCATCGTCGTCTTCGACACCGGCCACCATGACGTGCGAACCGCGCGTCTTGTGCTTGGCGGCGTTGTTGCGGTCGTCCGGACGTGCCGGCGTTGACGGACGCGAGGCCGGCGATGCGCCACCCGGACGCGAAGGACGCGGTGCGGAAGACGGCGACGACGGTGCGCGTGCAGCAGGCGCTGCGGCAGACGGTGTCGGCGCAGCAGCCACCGGCGCCGGCGCCGGCGCACTGGCAGCCGCAGCGGCTTCCTCGGCAGCCTTGCGCTCGGCTTCTGCGCGGTCCTTGGCGGCCTGCTCTTCGTCGCGCTTGCGTTGGATTTCCTCGTCGCGCACGCGGTCGCTTTCGGCGAGGCGCTGCTGCTCATCGAGGTTGCGCTGACGCGAAGCGGCGAGCTTGGCCAGGATGTCTGCGCGCTCTTCGTCCGGCGTCATCGGCGTGGCACGGCCACTGCCTTCGTTCTCGGACTTTACGTAGGTACGCTTCTGCCGCACTTCCACGTTGACCGTGGTCTTGGTGCGGCCGGCGCTGACAGTGACCTCCTGCAGCTTGCGCCGATTGAGCGTGATCTTCTTGGCTGCTTCGCTCGCCGCTTCGGCGGGCGTTTCGGCCTTGCCATGCGTGCGACGCAGGAAGCCAAGCAGTTTCATCTTCTCGGTGCTGGTCACGACCTGGTCGGGACCGCTGAACTTCATTCCGGCCTCGGCCAGTTGAACCAGCAGTTTATCGACCGGCGTATTGACCAGTTCGGCAAGCTTGCGGATGGTGGTTTGCTGCGACATTCGGATCCTATGATCTGGTTGGCGCCCCCTCGCCCACAGCAAGGGAAACGCTGATTCTAAGCCCTGATGGGGTCAGGGCGCGGTTCATTGCCGGCTCATTCGCCGCGCTCCAAACGGGCGATCTCCTCGGCGCGGGCCGCCAGGATCAGCGCCGCGGCGCGCTCCTGGGTCAAACCCTCGATGCCGAAGTCGACGATCTCGTCCGCAGCCAGGTCGGACAAGTCCTCGCTGGTGCGCACGCCGTGCTCGGCCAGCGCAACTGCCGTCTCCTCGTCCATCCCCTCCAGCGCCAGCAGGTCCTCGGTGGGCTGAGTTCCTTCCAGGCCTTCTTCTTCTGCCAGCGCGGCGTTGAGCAGCGCATCGCGGGCACGGGCGCGCAATTCTTCGACGATGTCTTCGTCGAAGCCTTCGACCGCCAGCAACTCGCCAACCGGCACGTAGGCGATTTCTTCGACCGTGTTGAAGCCTTCGGACACCAGGATCGCGGAGATTTCTTCGTCCACTTCCAGGCGATCCATGAACAGCTTGCGTGCCGCTGCCTGCTCGGCCTCGGACTTGGCGGCCACCTGATCAGCGGTCATCACGTTGAGCTGCCAGCCGGTCAGGCGGCTGGCCAGACGCACGTTCTGGCCGCCCTTGCCGATCGCCTGCGCCAGGCGGTCTTCTGCCACGGCCAGGTCCATCGAGTGCTTGTCTTCATCGACGATGATCGACTGCACTTCGGCCGGCGCCATCGCGTTGATGACGAAGTTGGCCGGATTCTCGTTCCACAACACGATGTCCACGCGCTCGCCATTGAGCTCGTTGGAGACCGCCTGGACGCGCGAACCACGCATACCGATGCACGCGCCGATCGGATCGGTGCGGGCGTCGTGCGCGATCACGGCGATCTTGGCGCGGTCGCCCGGATCGCGTGCGCAGGCATTGATCTCGACCAGGCCCTGGCCCACTTCCGGCACTTCAAGCTTGAACAGTTCGATCATGAATTCCGGCGCGGCGCGGCTGATGAACAGCTGCGGGCCACGCGGCTCGGAACGCACTTCGGCCAGATAACCGCGGACGCGGTCGCCGGGACGCAACACGTCGCGCGGAATGCCCTTGTCCTTCGGAATGAAGGCTTCGGCATTGCCGCCCAGATCGACAAAGATATTGCCGCGCTCGGCGCGCTTGACCACACCGGTGATCAACTCACCGACGCGATCCTTCCACGCATCGACCACCTGCTGACGCTCGGCTTCGCGCACACGCTGCACGATCACCTGCTTGGCAGCCTGCGCGGCGATACGACCGAAGTCTGGGTTTTCGATCTGTTCTTCGATGTAGTCGCCCACATCCACGCCGTCGGCTTCGTCGATGGCATCCATCAGACGCACCTGGCGGTCCGGGGATTCCATCACCACGTCATCGGCAACCACTTCCCAACGACGGTAGGTTTCGTAGGTACCGTCCTTGTGATCGATGGTGACGCGGGCCAGCACGTCCTGGTCGGGGTAGCGCTTCTTCGCTGCGGAAGCCAGCGCGGCCTCGATCGCATCGAAGATCACTTCGCGCGGCACGCCTTTTTCATTGGCGACCGCATCCACTACCAGCAAAAGTTCCTTACTCATTTCGTCACTCCGCGCGCGGCTTGCCAGCCGCCGACTCGTTGGATGGTTTCTTCTTCTCGTGCCCGGTTTTTTTCGGGCCGGGCTTATTCGGTTTCTGCGGTGCCAGGCCCAACGCGACCCAATCCGGCAGGATGCGCGCCTTGTCGATGTTATCGAAGCCGATCTGCACGTCCTTGCCGTCGATGGCAAACACCACGGCGCCAGCCTCGGCATCGATACGCAGGATTTCGCCCTGGAAGCGGCGCCGACCATCCTGCGCCAGCTTCAAGACAATCTTCGTGGATTCGCCGGCATGGCGCGCGAACTGTTCCAGCGTGAACAGCGGACGATCCACACCCGGCGATGACACTTCCAGGGTGTAGTGGCCGCTGATCGGGTCTTCCACATCGAGCTGGGCCGAGACTTCACGGCTCACGCGCTCGCAATCGTCGACGTTGATGACACGCTCGGGCTGTTCGGCCAGCGGCACATCGATATACAGGCGCAATGTGGCGCCACCTGGAGCGGGGAGATATTCCACGCCCAGCAGTTCCACGCCCAGGGAGTCAACCGTTGGACTCAGCAGATTCGCGATTTCAGTCGCTTTTTCGCTCACAGACTGCCCTAATCAGATGATTGCCAGTAAAACCCCGGCAACCGGCAGCAAACTTTCCGGTTCCGGAAAAAACAAGGGGCCCGATGGGCCCCTTGAGTGAAAAAAGCCCGACCTCTCAGGGTCGGCGTAAGGACGGGAACTTGCGTCCTTACGATCCAAGAAGTTGAATTACTGCTATGAAGCAACAATTCGAAACTTGGTAGCGGGGGCAGGATTTGAACCTGCGACCTTCGGGTTATGAGCCCGACGAGCTGCCAGACTGCTCCACCCCGCAGCAGAAGCGGAATTATGAAGAACTTGAGCAGTAATTACAAGCCCTAGTTTTTCATCTATTGAACCGCGTGGCGGCTGTTCAACGTCGCGACGCATGATACCCGCAATGCAACAAAAACGAAACAGTCAGCGCAGTTTTATTTCAGTGCGATGCCAAATGCAGGATGCGGCACTGCAAAACCTAACGCTGACGCAGCGGTCTTAGGCGAGACCAGCGAACGCGCGCTGGCACCACACCATGATCGGACTCCAGGCCAGACCAAGCGCAAGCAAGGCCAGCGCGTTGACGCCGAGCACGGCGCCCAGCACGCGATCGTTATTGGCCGGCAACGGCTCGCCGACCGGCTCGTCGAAGTACATGACCTTGATGACACGCAGGTAGTAGTACGCACCGATCACCGCGCAGATGACGCCGACCAGGGCCAGCCACAGCATGTCGCCCTTCACCGCCGCGCCCAGCACCGCCAACTTGGTCCAGAAGCCGAGAAACGGTGGGATCCCTGCCAGCGATGCCATGATGCACAACACCAGTCCAGCCATCCACGGATTGCGCGCGTTGAGTCCCTTGAAGTCGTCGATGTTCTCCGCTTCGAACCCATTGCGCGACAGCGCGATGATGGCGCCGAACGACGCGGTGGACATGATGGTGTAGCTGACCGCGTAGAACATTGCAGCCGCATAGCCCTCTTCGCCGCCACCGGCCACGCCCATCAGCAGGAAGCCGATATGCGAGACGGTCGAGTACGCGAGCATGCGCTTGAGGTTGCTCTGCGCAATGGCCATCAGGTTACCGACGACCAACGACACCGCAGACAGGCCGCCGATCAGCAGATGCCACTGCGGCGACAACGGACCCATACCGACTTCCAGCAGGCGATACGCCATCCCGAAGGCCGCAAGCTTGGGCGCCGAGCTGATCAACAACGCAATCGGCGCAGGCGCACCCTGATAGACGTCAGGCAACCACATGTGGAACGGCGCAGCGCCGAGCTTGAAGGCGACGCCGGAGATCATGAAGATGGTGCCGGTGAGCAGCAGCGTGCGCTCGTTGGAGCCTTCGATCGCATCATGGATGCCGGCCAGGCTGAGCGTACCGGTGGCGCCATAGACCAGCGACATGCCGTACAACAGCAGGCCCGATGCCAGCGACCCGAGCACGAAATACTTCATCGCCGCTTCGGTCGCCAGGCCGTTGTCACGGTTGGAAGCGACCAGTGCATAGGAGCACAGCGCCAGCAACTCCAGACCCAGATAGACCATCAACAGGCTACCGGCCGACGCCAGCAACATCATGCCGGCGGTAGCGAACAACACCAACACCGGAATTTCGCCCTGGTAGAGATTGCGTTCGCGCAGGTACGTCCAGCCATAGACCAGACTCAGCCCACTGACCAGCACGATCACGGTCTTCATGACATCGGCCGCGGTGTCGCGAACGAACATGCCGTTGAAGATGTCGCCCTGCCCGCCCGTGCCGGTTGCCAACAACACGAGCACCACGGCAAGAACAGCGACGGAGAACAAGTGGGTCCAGACCTTGTTCCGCTGGCTCACGAACAGATCGAGCATCAGCAGTGCGAAAGCGCCGCCGATCAGCACCAGCTCCGGTACGAGCGGAGCCAGGTCAGCGGTGGTCAACGGCGCGAGCGTTGGCGTGGTCATCATTAAATCCTGGAAATCAAAACGTACGGCAAGCGGTCAGAGCTTGGTCGCGGCAATCTGGGTAGCCAGCTTGGCGATCGACGGCTCCATCAGATCAGTCAGCGGCTTCGGGTACAGGCCCATGGCCAGCACGCCGGCGGCGAACACCCCCAGAACAAATGCTTCGCGGCCATTGATGTCCTTCAGCTCGGCCACGTGGGCGTTGGCTACTTCGCCGAAGAACACACGCTTGTAGAGCCATAGCGTGTACGCAGCGGTGATCACCAAGGTGGTGCCAGCGGCGAAGGCAACCAGCGGGTGCTTCTGGAAGCTGGCCAGGATCACCATGAACTCGCCGACGAAACCACTGGTTCCCGGCAGGCCGGCATTGGCCATGAAGAACAACATGGCGAAGGTGGCAAACCACGGCATCACATTGACCACGCCGCCGTAATCGGCGATGCGACGGGTGTGCATGCGGTCGTAGAGCACGCCAATGCAGGAGAACATCGCACCAGACACAAAACCGTGCGAAATCATCTGCACCATCGCGCCCTGCAGGCCCAGACGAGCAGCATCGGTGCTGCCGTACTCGCGCACCAGGGTGAAGGCGATGAAGGTGCCCAGCGTGACGAAACCCATGTGCGCGATGGACGAATACGCCACCAGCTTCTTCATGTCGTCCTGCACCAATGCCACCAGGCCGACGTAGATCACCGCAATCAGCGACAGCGCGATGACCAACCAGGCGAACTCATGGCTCGCGTCCGGCACGATCGGCAGATTGAAGCGCAGGAAGCCGTAGCCACCGATCTTCAACGCGATCGCGGCCAGGATCACCGAACCAGCCGTCGGTGCCTCGACGTGCGCATCGGGCAGCCAGGTGTGCACCGGAAACATCGGCACCTTGACCGCGAACGCGATCAGGAAGGCGAAGAAGATCCAGGTCTGTTCCTTGGCGCTCAGCTGCAGCGCATACAGGTCGGCCAGTTGGAAGCTACCGCCCTTCAGATACAGATACACCAGGCCCACCAGCATCAGCACCGAGCCGAGGAAGGTGTAGAGGAAGAACTTCATTGCCGCGTAGATGCGCCGCGGGCCGCCCCAGACACCGATGATCAGGAACATCGGGATCAGCATGGCTTCAAAGAAGACGTAGAACAGCATCGCGTCGGTCGCTGCAAAAATACCGACCGTGACGCCTTCCAGGATCAGGAAGGCGGCAACATACTGATTAACACGCTTATCGATCGAGCGCCAGGCGCCGATCAGTGCCAGCACCGTCACCAGCGTGGTCAGCACGATCAACGCAACCGCGATGCCGTCCACGCCCAGGTTGTAGCCGATGTTGTAGGCCGGGATCCAGGCATGCAGTTCGATGAACTGCATGGCGTCATTGGCAGTGTCGTAGCCCAGCAGCGGCAGACTCAGCGCAAAGGTCGCCACCGCCACCGCCAGCGATGCCCAGCGGGCAGTCTCGGCGTTGCGCAACGCAAGGATCAGGGCGCCACCGATAATCGGCAGCCAGATCAAGATAGACAGTAAAGGCCAGTTCGACACGTTTTCTTATTCCGTACAGGTCAACGCCAGAAATGCATCAGTACCGCCAACAAGGCAATCAAACCGATGATCATTGCGAAGGCGTAGTGATAGAGGAAACCGGATTGCGTGCGACGCAGCAGATTTGCAGCCAGGTCGATCAGTCGGGCAGAACCATTGACGACCACACCGTCGACCACATGGGTATCGACTGCACGTGACGCCTTGCCAAGGACGACGCCACCACCGGCGAAGCCATTGATCCACAGCTTGTCGAAGCCGTACTTGTTTTCCAGCAACCACACTATCGGCGCGAACGCCTGGCGCGATTTGGCGGCCAGTTCCGGCTCCCACAGGTAGAACAACGCCGCCAGCAGCAGGCCGGCCACGGTCAGGAAGAACGGTGCTGCGGTCATGCCATGCAGGGCGAAGGCGAGCGGGCCATGGAACTCTTCGGCCAGTGCACCCACGGTGTCGCGCGCGGGATCGTAGAAATCGGCGATGCCGGTGAAGAACGAAATTGCCTGGCCCTTCATCGCGTGCGCTGCATGGTGCCCCTGCCAATCGGTGCCGAACAACATCGGGCCGATGGTGAAGAAACCGATCGCCACCGACGGAATCGCCAGCAGGATCAACGGCAGCGTCACCACCCATTTGGACTCATGCGGCTCGTGCGCACCGTGGTGGCCGTGTCCATGATCGTCGTGACCATGCGTGTCGTGGGCATGCGCATCGTGTGCGTGGAGCTGCGCTTCGGCATCGGTATGGGCGCTGTCGTGATGCGCATGCGCGTCGTGCGCATGGGCGTCGCGGAAGCGCTCCTTGCCGTGGAAGGTCAGGAACAACAGGCGGAAGCTGTAGAAACTGGTCACCAGCACGCCGCCGAGCACTGCCCAATAGCCGTAGGTCGCGACCCAGCTATGCGACTCATGCGCGTGGTGCGCAGCCGCTTCAATGATGGTGTCCTTCGAGTAGAACCCGGAGAAGAACGGCGTACCGACCAGGGCCAAGGTACCGATCACGCTGGTCCAGTAAGTTACCTTCATGTACTTGCGCAGGCCGCCCATCTTGCGCATGTCCTGCTCGTGGTGCATGCCGATGATGACCGAGCCGGCGGCCAGGAACAGCAGCGCCTTGAAGAAGGCGTGCGTCATCAGATGGAACACGGCCGCCGAATAGGCCGACACGCCCAACGCCACGGTCATGTAGCCAAGCTGCGACAGCGTCGAGTACGCCACCACCCGCTTGATGTCGTTCTGCACGATGCCGATCAGGCCGGTGAAGAAGGCCGTGGTGGCACCAATGAACAGGATGAAGTTCAGTGCGGTTTCCGACAGTTCGAACAGCGGCGACATGCGCGCCACCATGAAGATGCCCGCGGTGACCATCGTTGCGGCGTGGATCAGCGCCGAGATCGGGGTCGGGCCTTCCATCGAGTCCGGCAGCCACACATGCAGCGGCACCTGCGCCGATTTGCCCATCGCACCGATGAACAGGCAGATGCAGATCAGCGTCATCACACTCCATTCGTGACCCGCGAACAGCTGCACCTTGGCACCTGCCATGGTGGTCGCGTTGGCAAACACGGTGGAGTAATCCAGCGAGCCGAACCACAACAGCACGCCGGCAATACCCAGAATGAAGCCGAAGTCGCCGACGCGATTGACTAGGAACGCCTTCATGTTGGCGAACACGGCGGTCGGGCGCTTGAACCAGAAACCGATCAGCAGGTACGACACCAAACCCACCGCTTCCCAGCCGAAGAACAGCTGCAGGAAGTTGTTGCTCATCACCAGCGTGAGCATGGAGAAGGTGAACAACGAGATGTAGCTAAAGAAACGCTGGTAGCCCGGATCTTCTTCCATGTAGCCGATGGTGTAGATGTGCACCAGCAGCGACACGAAGGTCACCACCACCATCATCATCGCGGTCAGGCGGTCGACCATGAAGCCGACATGCGCCGAGTAATTACCGACGTCGAAGAACGTGTAGAGGTTTTGATTGAACGGGCTGGCGCCCTGCCCCACCAGCTGATACAGCATCAGGCACGACAACACGCAGCTGACCGCCACACCGAGGATGGTGACGTACTGCGCGCCCTTGCGCCCTACCTGGCGCCCGAACAGGCCGGCGATGATGCTGCCGACCAACGGTGCAAGCACCACTGCGATCAACAGACTCTTGGAGAGAGTGATTTCCATCTACAGGTCAGCCCTTCAACGTATCGACTTCGGCCACATTGATCGTGCGGCGTGTGCGGAACAGAGTCACCAGGATCGCAAGGCCGATTGCAGCCTCCGCAGCGGCAACCGTCAGAATGAAGAACACGAACAACTGACCGGCGGTATCGCCGAGCTCGCGCGAGAACGCGATGAAGTTGACGTTGACCGACAGCAGCATCAACTCGATCGACATCAGCAACACGATGACGTTCTTGCGGTTGAGGAAGATGCCGGCCAGGGAGATGCAGAACAGCACCGCGCCCAGTCCCAACAGGTGGCCCAAGGTAATCAAGACTTCGCCTCCTGTCCGTCGGCCGCGTCGCCCTGCGGCGCAACCTGTACCGGCTTTTCAACCGCCATTTTGACCATGCGCAGACGGTCGCCCGCTTTCACCCGTGACTGCTCGCCGGCGTTCTGCAACTTGATGCCGGTGCGCTTGCGCAAGGTCAGCATCACCGCAGCAACCACCGCCACGGTCAGGATCACCGCAGCAAACTCGAACGGCAGCAGGAACTCGGTGTACAGGCTCTTGGCCAACCAGGTCAGGTTGGAGCTGTCCGCGGCTTGCGCTGCAGCGTTGTCCGCCGGGAACGGCGTGGCGCTACGTGCCTTGACGCCGATCAAGGTGACCATCTGCGCCAACATGGCAACCGCCATGATGACGCCCAGCGGCATGTACTTGACCCACCCCTCGCGAAGGCGGCTGGTGTCGATGTCCAGCATCATCACCACGAACAGGAACAGCACCATCACTGCGCCGACGTAGACCAGCACCAGCGTCACACCGAGGAATTCGGCGCCAACCAGCAACCAGATGCATGCCATCGAGAAGAACGTGAGGATCAGGCACAACACGGCGTACACCGGGTTGCGCACGCTGATCACCGCACCGGCGGACACGACCGCGACGGCGGAGAAGGCGTAGAAAGCAAGAGTGACCCAGTCCATCATGACCTCAACGGAAGGCGGCATCGGCAGCGCGACGCTCGGCGATCTCGGTTTCTAACCGGTCTCCGATCGCCAGCAGCTGCGGCTTGTTGATAATGTTTTCGCCACGCTTCTCGAAGTGGTACTCGAGGATGTGCGTTTCGACGATCGAGTCCACCGGGCAGCTTTCTTCGCAGAAGCCGCAGAAGATGCACTTGAACAGATCGATGTCGTAGCGCGTGGTACGGCGGGTGCCGTCTTCGCGCTTGGCCGAGTCGATGGTGATCGCCAGCGCCGGGCACACCGCTTCGCACAGCTTGCAGGCGATGCAACGCTCTTCACCATTGGGATAGCGACGCAGCGCGTGCAGGCCACGGAAGCGTGGCGACTGCGGGAACTTCTCCATCGGATACAGCACGGTGTACTTGGGCTTGAACGTGTATTTCAACGTCAGCCACAAGCCGCCGAGCAGTTCGAGCAGCAGCAGGCTCTTAAAGTAGTGGGTGATCTTGTTCATCAATTACACGCCCTTCTGGATCACGCCGTAAAACACCATCAACGCCGTCACTGCGATCCACACGATCGTGAGCGGAATGAAGACCTTCCAGCCCAGACGCATGATCTGGTCGTAGCGGTAACGGGGGAAGCTGGCACGGAACCAGATGTAGGCGCTGGCGAAGAAGAACACCTTCATCAGCAGCCATGGCCAGCCGCCCTTCCACAGCCAGTCGATCCACGGCGAGATGTCCGCGTTGACCCAGCCCTGGATCGGGCTCAACCAACCGCCGAAGAAGAAGATCGAGATCAGGAAGCTGACCAGGATCATGTTGGCGTATTCGGCCAGGAAGAACAGCGCGAACGCACCGCCCGAATATTCCACCATGTGCCCGGCGACGATTTCCGATTCGCCTTCCACCACGTCGAACGGCGCGCGGTTGGTTTCGGCGACGCCGGACACCCAGTACACGATGAACAATGGGAACAGCGGAATCAGGAACCAGTCGAAGAAGCCGGAGTTACCCGCCTGCGCGAACACGATCTGACTCAAATTGACGCTACCGGAGGCAATCATCACGCCGACCAGCGCAAAGCCCATCGCAATTTCGTAGCTGACCACCTGTGCTGCCGAGCGCATCGCGCCCAGGAAGGCGTACTTCGAGTTCGATGCCCAGCCGGCCAGGATGATGCCGTACACGCCCAGCGAGGTCATCGCCAGCAGATAGAGCAAGCCGACGTTGGCGTTGGACAACACCAGCTTCGCATCGAACGGCACCACCGACCAGGCGGCAAATGCAGGTGCCAGGGTCAGCAACGGGGCGATGATGAACATCGCCTTGTGCGAGCTACTCGGTTGCAGGATTTCCTTGAACAGGAGTTTGAACACGTCGGCGAAGGCCTGGAAGATGCCCATACCCACGTACATGGGCCCGTGGCGCACGTGCATCCAGCCGATCAGCTTGCGCTCCCAGACCACATAGAAGGCCACCGACACGATCACCGGCACGGCGATCAGCAGGATCTTCAAGACCGACCAGAGCACCACGCCGCCATCGCCCAGTCCCAGAAACCACTGGTGCAAGGGGTCGACCAGGTTCAACAGCAATTCGTTCATGCAGCCACCACCGTTACACGACCGGCACCGAGCGGCGCGGTTGCGCCATGGCCTGATTCGATCCACACCGTGCCCGGTGCGACGCGCTTGTCCAGCACCACCGGCAACGTTGCCTCACCGGCATCGGTACCGACCTTGACCATCTGACCTGCCTGGACCTGCAACTGCGCCGCCTGCTCCGGATGCATCGCCACGCACGGCGCGACGTTGAGCGGATGGGATTGCAGCGCAGCGGCGCGGCGCACCACCGCGTCGGTGCGATAGATCGCTGCAGTCGCAGCGACTTCCAGCCCGTTACTGACGACTGCCGGCTGTGCCGACGCCGTCGGCGTCACGCTGCGGGTCTGCATGCCGGCGCGCAGGCCAACCAGATCGATGAATTCGAACCCGGCCAGACCCAGCTCACCGCCGAGTGCACGCAGCACACGCCAACCCTCGCGCACTTCGACCGGCAAGCGGCCTGCGGCACGTGCGGTCTGCACGCGACCATCCAGATTGGTCAGCGATGCATCGATTTCCGGCAACGCACCGATCGGCAGAATCACGTCGGCCACATCGCGCGTGGACGCACAAGCGAACTGACTGAAGGCGACGACCTTGGCCCCGGCCAGCGCGCTGCGCGCAGCGGCGGCATCGGCAAAATCCAGGCCCGGCTCGATGCCGTAGAGCACATACGCCTGACGCGGCTGGCCCAGCATGCCGGCGACATCGCGCGCGGTGGGCAGCACGCCCTGCGCGACCAGACCGACGGCGTTGGCACCCTGCGGGATGCGGCACAACGATGCGCCGGTTGCGGCGGCAAAATCACGTGCAGCGGCGCGCAGCGCTGCAGCCTGCGGATGATTTTCGACCAGCGCGCCGACCACGATCACGGCGCGGCTGGCGCCCTTGACCGCATCGCGCAGCGCTGCATCGTCAAGCGCAGCTGCCAGCTGCGACGGCGCCACCACGGTGCGGCTCGCCTGGGTGAAAGCGAAATCGAAATCGACCGGATTGACCGAATGAATCTGGGTGCGGTTCTGGATATGCGCCTTGCGCAGACGTGCATGCAGCAACGGCAACTCATGGCGCACGTTGGAACCGAACACCACCACCACGTCGGCCTGTTCGATCTCGGCCAGCGGCGTGGCGAAGGCGTGGGCCACTGCAGCATCGGAGAAGTCGCGATTGGGCAGACGATGGTCCAGATTGCCACTGCCCAGCCCTTCGGCCAGACGCGCGAGTAGTGCGCCCTCTTCGTTGGACGTGGACGGATGCACCAGCACGCCGAGCTGATCGCCGGCGTTGTCGCGCAGGATCTGGGTCGCGGCAGCCAGACCTTCGGTCCAGCTCACTTCGGTCCACTCGCCGTTGACCTTCTTCAGCGGCTTGACCGCGCGATCTTCGGCGTACAGACCCTGATGCGAATAACGGTCGCGATCCGACAGCCAGCATTCGTTGACCGCCTCGTTCTCGCGCGGCACGGTGCGCAGCACTTCGCCGCGACGCACATGCAGGAACAGGTTCGAGCCCATGGCATCGTGATAACCCAGCGACTCGCGCGCCATCAATTCCCACGGACGTGCGCGAAACTGAAACACCTTGTTGGTCAGCGCGCCCACCGGGCACACGTCGATGACGTTGCCGGAAATTTCGGTGGTCAGCGGCTTGCCGTCGTAGGTACCGATCTGCAGGTTTTCGCCGCGATACATGCCGCCCAGTTCGTAGGTGCCGGCGATGTCTGCAGTGAAACGCACACAGCGGGTGCACTGGATGCAGCGGGTCATTTCGGTGGCGACCAACGGACCGATGTCTTCGTCAGGCACCACGCGCTTGCGCTCGTTGAAACGGCTCACCGAACGACCGTAGCCGAGCGAGACGTCCTGCAGCTCGCACTCGCCGCCCTGATCGCAGATCGGGCAGTCCAGCGGGTGATTGATCAGCAGGAATTCCATCACGCTGCGCTGGTACTTCAGCGCCTTTTCGCTACGGGTCGTGACCTTCATGCCATCCATCACCGGCGTGGCGCAGGCAGGCGAGGGCTTCGGCGATTTCTCGACATCGACCAGGCACATGCGGCAGTTGGCCGCGATCGGCAGCTTCTCGTGGTAGCAGAAGCGCGGGATCGGGATGCCGGCCTTGTCGGCCGCCTGAATGATCATCGAGCCCTTCGGCACCACCAAAGACTGCCCGTCGATCTCGACGGTGACATGGTCCGGTGGCACGTTCGGGTTCACTGGTTGGGCGCTCATGCAGCCACTCCGACTTGCGTATCGACGATCGAACGACCGTTGACGATGTAGTACTCGAACTCGTCCCAGAACTGACGCAGGAAGCCCTGAATCGGCCATGCCGCCGCTTCACCGAACGCGCAGATGGTGTGGCCTTCGATCTGGCCGGCCACGGTACGCAGCTGATGCAGGTCTTCCATCGTGGCCTTGCCGGCGACAATGCGCTCCAGCACGCGGTGCATCCAGCCGGTGCCCTCGCGGCACGGGGTGCACTGGCCGCAGGATTCCTTGTGGAAGAACTGCGAGATGCGGCAAGCGAAACGCACGCAGCAGACGCTGTCGTCCAGCACCACGATGGCGCCCGAACCCAAGCCGGTGCCCAGTGCGCGCAAGGTGTCGTAATCCATCTGCAGGCCAGCGACCTGGTCGGCTTTCAGCACCGGCATCGACACGCCACCGGGCACCACGCCCTTGAGCTTGCGACCCGGGCGCAGACCGCCGGCCATTTCCAGCAATTCGTCGAAGGTGGTGCCGAGCGGCACTTCGAAATTGCCGCCCTTCTGCACGCAACCGGACACCGAGAAAATCTTCGGGCCGCCGTTTTTGGTCTTGCTCAACCCAAGGAACCACTCCGGGCCGTTGCGAATGATCGCCGGCACCGACGCATAGGTCTCGGTGTTGTTGATGGTGGTCGGCTTGCCGTACAGGCCGAAGTTGGCCGGGAACGGCGGCTTGTAGCGCGGCTGGCCTTTCTTGCCTTCCAGAGATTCCATCAATGCGGTTTCTTCGCCGCAGATGTAGGCACCGGCACCCAGCGCGCCGTAGATATCGATATCCACGCCGCTGCCGAGGATGTTCTTGCCCAACCAACCGTTGGCGTACGCGTCGGCCAGCGCCAGCTCGAAATTTTCGAACGGCTCGTGGTGGAACTCGCCACGCAGATAGTTGTACCCCACCGTCGAGCCGGTGGCGTAGCAGGCGATCGCCATGCCCTCCACCACCGAATGCGGGTTGTAACGCAGGATGTCGCGGTCCTTGCAGGTACCCGGCTCGGATTCGTCAGAGTTGCACAGGATGTACTTCTGCATCGTGCCCTTGGGCATGAACGACCACTTCAAACCGGTCGGGAAGCCCGCGCCGCCACGGCCGCGCAGATTCGACGCCTTGACCATTTCGATGACATCGGCCGGCGCGATCTTCTCTTCGAGGATCTTGCGCAGCGCGGCGTAGCCACCTGTTTTCAGATAGCTCTCGTACGACCACGGGGTGTCGTAATGCAGCGTCGTATACACCACCTGATGCGGCAGCGGCGCCGGACCGACCGGGCCTGAGGGTGCGTGATGATGTGCCATGTCTTACTCCAGCCCGTCCAGCAGCGCGTCGACCTTCTCTTTCGTCAGGTGCTCGTGATAATGACCGTTGATGACCATCATCGGCGCCGCAGAGCAGGCAGCCAGGCACTCTTCTTCGCGCTTGAGGTAGACGCGGCCATCGACCGTCGACTGACCCAGCTTGCAGCCCAGCTTCTTTTCCGCGTGCGCCAGCAGATCTTCGGCGCCGTTGAGCCAGCAGCTGATGTTGGTGCAGAACGCCACGTTGTGGCGGCCGACCTTTTCGGTCTCGAACATCGAGTAGAAGCTGGCGACCTCGTACGCCCACACCGGCGGCAGCTCCAGGTACTTGGCCACGCCGACGATCAGTTCGTCGGTCAGCCAGCCCTGGTTCTGTTCCTGTGCGGCATGCAAGCCCTGCAACACCGCCGAACGCTTGCGATCGGGCGGAAACTTGGCCAACCAATGATCGATGTGCGCGCGCGTCTTGTCGCTCAGCACCACCTGCGGATCAACATCGCGCGCCGCTTCGAAATTACCCGTCGCCTTCATCGGTCAACCTCACCGAAAACCAAATCGTAAGTGCCGATCATCGCCACGACGTCGGCCAGCAGATAGCCACGCACCACTGCGTCCATCGACGACAGATGCGCAAAACCCGGCGCGCGCAGATGCACGCGGAACGGCTTGTTGGCGCCATCGGACATCAGGTAGCAACCGAACTCGCCCTTCGGCGCTTCGACCGCGCTGTAGGTTTCGCCGGCAGGCACGCAATAGCCTTCACTGAACAGCTTGAAGTGATGGATCAGCGCTTCCATGTCGTCCTTCATTCCTTCGCGGCTGGGCGGAGCGACCTTGAAATTGGTGACCATGACCGGGCCCGGGTTGGCCTTCAGCCACTTCACGCACTGCTTGATGATGCGGTTGGACTCGCGCATCTCGGCCACGCGCACCAGGTAGCGGTCGTAGCAGTCGCCGTTGGTGCCGACCGGGATATCGAAATCCACTGCGTCGTACTTGGCATACGGCTGCTTCTTGCGCAGATCCCACTCGATGCCCGAACCACGCAGCATTGGACCGGTCATGCCCCAGGCACGTGCCAGATCCGGGCTAATGATGCCGACGTCGACGGTACGCTGCTTCCAGATGCGGTTGTCGGTCAGCAGCGTTTCGTATTCGTCCACGCGCAACGGGAAGGTGTTGGTGAAATCCTCAAGGAAATCCAGCATCGAGCCTTCACGCGCTGCATTGAGCTTCTTCAGCGCCCCACCCTTGTGCCAACGCGATTCCTTGTACCTGGGCATGCGATCAGGCAGATCGCGGTAGACACCACCCGGACGGTAGTAGGCAGCATGCATACGCGCACCACTGACCGCCTCGTAGACGTCCATCAATTCTTCGCGCTCGCGGAACGCATACAGCATCACCGCCATTGCACCCAGATCGAGCGCGTTGGAACCGACCCACATCAGGTGGTTCTTGATGCGGGTGATCTCGTCGAACATGGTGCGGATGTACTGCGCACGCTCGGGCGCTTCGATTCCCATCAGAGATTCGATCGCGCGCACGTAGGCGTGCTCGTTGCACATCATCGACACGTAATCCAGGCGATCCATGTACGGAACCGACTGGTTGAACGGCTTGGATTCGGCCAACTTCTCGGTGCCACGGTGCAGCAGGCCGATATGCGGATCGGCGCGCACCACGGTTTCGCCGTCCATTTCCAGGATCAGGCGCAACACGCCGTGCGCCGCAGGATGCTGCGGGCCGAAGTTCATCGTGTAATTGCGGATTTCCTGCTTGCTTTCGGCAGGATTGCTCGCGAAGGCATCGGTTGCCTGGCGGAACTCACTCACTTGGCAGTCTCCGACCTGCCCACTTCACCAGCGGCAGTCTCATAACGGGCATCGTCGCGAATCACGCGCGGCACGCCGACGCGCGGCTCGACCGAGGTCACCGGCTCGTACACCACACGCTTGCGCTCTTCGTCGTAGCGCACTTCGACGTTGCCGATCAGCGGGAAATCCTTGCGGAACGGGTGGCCGACGAATCCATAGTCGGTCAGGATGCGGCGCAGGTCCGGGTGACCATCGAACACGATGCCGAACAGGTCGAATGCTTCGCGCTCGAACCAGTTCACGCCCGGCCAGATATCGGTCACCGACGCCACCAACGGCACCTGTTCGTCCGGTGCATAGCAACGCACGCGCAGACGCTGGTTGTGCTGGTAGGAAATCAGCTGCGCGACCACCGCAAAACGCTGCTTGGGCAACTGCTGCGGCTGCGCGCCAGCGGAGCTTTCCTGGCTGGGGAACTCACCCCAGGCGAAACGACCGACCGCCTTGCCTTCGACGCCGCGGCTGAACCCCTGCGACGACACGTCGGCGGTATCCCACTCGCCGCTGCCGTAGCCGAGGTAATCGACGCCGCACAGGTCGCTGAGCTGCTCGAAACCGAGCTCGTCGCGTAGCGCAAGGCAAGTGGCGTGCCAATCGGCTGCAGCGACTTCCAGCGTCACTTCGCCGCGCGGCAATGCCACGGCAATCTGCGCACCGGCGAAACGTGCTGCAAGTCGATCAGTGAAGGAGGATGCTTGCTCTGCCATGGGGGCTTGGCTGCTCTCGGTAGAAGAAGACGGGTGTCAGCGCGCGATCGTCTGGGTACGCCAGATCTTCTTCTGCAGCTGCAAGATGCCGTAGACCAGCGCCTCGGCGGTCGGCGGGCAGCCCGGGACGTAGATGTCCACCGGCACGATGCGGTCGCAACCGCGTACCACCGAATAGGAATAATGGTAATAGCCGCCGCCATTGGCGCAGCTGCCCATCGAAATGACCCACTTCGGATCCGGCATCTGATCGTAGACCTTGCGCAGCGCCGGAGCCATCTTGTTGACCAGGGTACCGGCCACGATCATCACGTCGGACTGGCGCGGCGACGGGCGGAACACCACGCCATAGCGGTCCAGGTCCAGGCGCGAGGCGCCCGCATGCATCATCTCGACGGCGCAACAGGCCAAACCGAACGTCATCGGCCACATCGAGCCGGTGCGCGCCCAATTCAGCAGCGCATCGACGCTGGTGGTCACGTAGCCCTTTTCGAGCAGCGGGTTTTCGCCTTCCGGGCGCAGGATGTCTTCCACCCGGCCTTCAGGCATCGGGTTGGTCATCAGACGATCCAGGGTCTGAATCACTCCCATTCCAGCGCTCCCTTCTTCCACACGTAGACAAAGCCGAGGAACAACATGCAGACGAACAGCCCCATGGTAACCAGCGAACGTGCGCCGATCTCCATGAACACCTGCGTCCACGGCACGATGAAGATGATTTCCAGATCGAACACGATGAACTGGATCGCTATGAGGTAGTAGCGCACATCAAACTTCATGCGCGCGTCTTCGAATGCCTCGAAGCCACACTCATACGGAGACAGCTTGCGCGCGTCCGGGGTACGCGGAGCGAGGAATCGACCAATCAGCATCAGCACGATACCGATACCGGTGGCGACGATCAGAAACAGCAGACTCGGCAAATATTCGGCCAGCACAGCGATTCTCTCTTGCCTGTGCCCGCACGCGCCGCGTGCCGGCATGGGGTATAGGCAGCCCCCGCGAGCGACAAGCGATGCGCAGGAACTGCAGCCAAACAATGGTGCCCAAGAGGGGACTCGAACCCCTACGACCTAAGTCGCTACCACCTCAAGGTAGTGCGTCTACCAATTCCGCCACCTGGGCATACGTTGCGCCGCTGGGCATCCCAGTGCGCAGCGTATTGTAACCGGCTTCAGCGTTTTTGTGCTGGCTCTGAAGCGTTTTCTTCGCGGGCTGCATGCGCCGGCTGCGCCGGTGCGGACGGCGCTGGCGCGGCGGCCGGAAACGGCTGCGACGGAGCAGTCGGTACGGCACCGGCGGCCGGAGCCTGCGGCAACGGCTGGGTCAGCTCGCCGGCGGCAGCCGGAGCCGGCATTGCCGACTGCGACATCACACCCAGGTTCTGGTCGGTAGGACGTGCGCCGTGCGTGGCGTACCACGCCATGAACAGGCTGATGCTGAAAAACACCACCGCCAGCCACTTGGTCGACTTGGACAGGAAGTTCGACGCACCCTGCGAACCGAACACGGTGCCCGAAGCACCGGCACCGAAGCCGGAACCGGCCGCCGCACCTGCGCCACGCTGCATCAGGATCAGCGCAATCATCGCCAGCGCGACCAGCACGTAGACCACATTGAGGATCAACATCAGCATTTCGAAATCCGTCCCCGGACAAAACTTAATGGGTTAGCACGCGGCCGCCGCGCGTGCGATGGCCAGGAAATCTTCGGCGACCAGTGAAGCGCCTCCGACCAGCCCGCCATCGACATCGGGCTGTGCAAACAGCTCGCCGGCGTTATCGGGCTTGACACTGCCCCCGTACAGGATGGGCAACGAATCAGCGATTCTAGCATCCGCCTTCGCGACTTCGCCACGCAGGAAGGCGTGCACGGCCTGGGCCTGCTCCGGCGTGGCGGTACAGCCGGTGCCAATGGCCCAGATCGGTTCATAGGCCAGCACGGCGCCCGCGAAACCGGCACTGCCGACCAGCGCCAGGACCGGTTCGAGCTGGGCACGTAGGATTGCCTCAGTCTGACCGGCTTCACGCTGTTCCAGCGATTCGCCCACGCACAGCACCGGAGTCAGCCCGGCATGGATCGCGGCGGCGAACTTGCGCGCCACCAGCTCGCTACTCTCCTGATGGTACTGACGGCGCTCGGAGTGGCCGACCAGCCCGTAGCCGGCACCGACATCCACCAACATCGAGGCCGAGACCTCGCCAGTGTAGGCGCCCTTCTCATTGCTGCTGACGTCCTGGGCTCCGAACGACAGGTGATGGGCCTCGAAATCCTCGATCAGGTCGCCGAGGTAAGGCAGTGGCGGCAGGATGACGACGTCGATACCCTCCAGGGGCATGTGCGCGGCGAGCTTGGCCACCAGTTCGGTGGCGAAGGCGCGGCTGCCATGCAGCTTCCAATTTCCGGCAACGATCTTTCGACGCATCAGGCGCAGGTTCCTGAGTTGAAGACAGGCGACAGAATAGCCCATGCCCTGTCGGCAACCGGCACACTTCTATCCTCCACATCTCTCACCCCTCCCCTTGCAGGAACCTGCCATGTCCGTTTCACCTGTCTTCGCGTTGATCACCGGCGCTTCCAGCGGCATCGGCCGCGAGATTGCGCGGGCATACGCCAAACGCGGGGTGCCGTTGCTGCTGACCGCGCGCCGGGAGGACCGACTGCACGGATTGGCCGACCAATTGCGCAGCGCAGTGCGGGTGGAAGTGCTGCCGGCCGATCTGGCCGACCCGGCCGCGACAGAAGCGCTGGCGACGCAGATCCAGCGCAATGGCTGGACCGTGGGAACACTGGTCAATAACGCAGGGTACGGCGTGCCGGGCCGTTATCTGCATAACGACTGGGCCACGCATGCGCGCTTTCTGCAGGTCATGGTGACAGCGGTGTGCGAACTGACCTGGCGACTGCTGCCGATGATCCGCGCCAGCGGCCAGGGCCGCATTCTCAACGTGGCCTCGTTCGCGGCGCTGTCGCCTAGCGCCGATAGGCAGACCCTGTACGCGGCCAGCAAGAGCTTCATGCTGCGCTTCAGCGAATCACTGGCGCTGGAAAACGCCGATTGCGGCGTCAAGGTGTGTGCGCTGTGTCCGGGCTTTGCCTGGTCGGAATTCCACGACGTGACCGGCACCCGGGACGCGATGTCCGCCCTGCCCGCCTGGGCGTGGTTACAGGCCGACGCGGTCGCGGAATACGGAATCGCTGCACTGGAACGCGGCCAGGTGCTGGCGGTGCCGGGCTGGGGCTACCGATTGGTCAATGCCGCACTGCGGCTGCTGCCGCATGCGTTTGCCTTACGCATGATGGCGCGCGGCTCGCATCGGGTACGACCGCTGGATTAAGGCAGCAGCAGGCCGTGTGTGCGTGAGATATCGCCTGTGCGCAGCAACGCTTCGCGGCCGACTTCAACCTGGGCGCCCGGAGGGCGTGCGATGCCACGCAAGCGCATATATCGAGCGTCAAATCATTTCAGAGCGGCTCGCAAAACGACTGCGCACCGCCAGGCGGGCGCGGCCGGTGCTCGGAAGCGGCATGTACCACGCGTCCACTGCGGTTCTGAGCGCTACGTCCGCACCCACTTGACGACTGCTCGCTACGTTTTGTTAGCCGCTCTTAGATGCAAACGCATGCCCGTCAAAATCGGCATCGGCTCACGCGCCTGACCACAAGCGCTGAAAACAATCGCTGCTCTCAGTGATTGACGATGTCGCCATGCATGGCTGCCAGCCGTGTGAGCAGGCGATTTTGCGTGCGACGCGGAATCTTGCGCTGATCCATCGCCCAGTTCAGATCTTCGACCAAGGCATTGAAGTCGCCTTCGCGAATGGCCAGGTGCGCGTGCGCCTGCTGCATCGACTTGGCGGTGTCCGGGCATGGGCCGTCGGCGAGGTGGCAGAATTTCTGCACCAGGCGCTCGTTGAGCATGACGATATTGACACGTGCGAATTTATCGACAATGCGTTGGTCGTCGGCGATGCGCGAGAGCATGGTTTCCACCAGCGCTTCGATGCCGGCTTGCCCGCCAAGCTCGTCGTACAGCGTCTGCCGCGGTTGCGTGCTGGCGCAGGCGCTTGTCAGGCCCAGCACACACAGCAAGGACCAGCGCAGCCATCGGTTCATCAGAACGCCTCCTGCAAAGAGAGATAAGGGCCGCGCTGATCGGCAAGCGTGGCGATGTCGCCAAGATCGGCGAATGCAGCGGTCAACGAGACATGCTTGTGTCCGTACACAAGATCGCCGGAAAGACGTAACTTGGCGCCAAACACGTCCTGACCTAGGGCCTGTTAACACATCCGAAGCCCATCAACGATCAGAACGAAGCTGAGGAAGCCAAGGAACATGACATCCAGCTTCTCGAAGCGCGTGAAAATCCGTCGGTAGCCCTTCAAGCGACGGAACAGCCTCTCCACTTCGTTGCGCCGCTTGTACATTTCCTTGTCGTACTCCCAAGGATCGACCCGATTGGACTTGGGTGGAACCACCGGCACGAAGCCAAGATCGAGCGCCAACTGGCGGGTTTCATTGCCTTCGTAAGCGCGATCCATCAGCAGATGAACCGGCCGCTCCACTGGCCCCAGGTGTTCAAGCAACGCGCGGCCTGCGGGTGC
>NZ_JBBYGR010000011.1:0-64295 GCF_038405005.1 Xanthomonas sp. JL1
GCGCCACCGCGCGACCTGCGCGCACCTTGCGAGCGAAATGCGGCGCCAACACCGCCTCGATCTGCGCCCAGGGCAGCCGACGGGCCAGCACCGCCAGCGGGTGGCGCGGATCGATCATCTCGGCCAAGGGCTGGCGGAAGAAGTCGGCGTTCTGGGTGTGGGCCATTGGTAAAACTCCCAGGAATCAGATGCTGATAGACCAATTGTGAGGGATCGGCGCCCCTGCTGTAACGCCGCAAACCCTGTGTTCATGCGGGGTCGCGGGGTTTTGCAGGGGCGACTTGGTACCTTCGTTGCGTCCATCCAGGCTGCCGTGCGCCAACTCCGTGTACAGACGGAAGTGCTCGCCGACATGGAAATCCGCGCCGAAGAAAGCGCGCAGCAGATATTGCTGCTGCGAATGGCGACCGGGAACCAGGCCCGGATTGGTGAGGGTGTTGCTGCGCACGCGCAGCTCGTTGCTGAGCGACACATACACATCGCCGTCTTCGTTGAGCGGGATGTACTTGGGCGGATCGAACGGGATTTTGCGCTTGGACGGGTCCTTCAGATACGACCAGTCTTCGGCCCAGCGCACCTGCCACATGTTGCCACCCTGCTTGGCGCCCCAACCCTGCGCTTCGAGCGAGTAGCCCTTGGCGGTGGCCGATGCGGGGGTGACCGGCACCTTCACCGGCTCGGCCACGGCCTGCTCGGCATTGGTCGGCGCCGGCTGCACCTGTGCCAGGCCAAGGCCCGACAGCGCCAACCCTATCGCAAGTCACAGGCGCCGTGTGGCACCAACGGAAGTATCGGCCATGGCCGGCTGCGCCAAGCGTGTCATTTGCATCGTGTTGCCCTATCGAAACTGAAAACCCCTGGTCGAAAGTTATCGGCATGGGGGATGCCGACTGTAGTAACGCCGCAGAACGGCTGTAACCCAAAGGTTGCAAGCTCATGAACGTACGGGATGCGACAGGTATGCGCAGCGTTGATGGCGGCGTTTGCCGCCGTACGTGACCTTCCCTGAGCGGCTGCACGTAGAGCACAATAAAAAAATCCCCGGCTGTGCCGCGGATTTCATTATTACTTGGAGCGGCTAACACAACGTCGCGAGCAGCGGTCAGGTGGGCGCGGACGGCGCGCTCAGAACCGCAGTGGACGCGTGGTACACGCCGATTCCGAGCACCGGCCGCGCCCGCCTGGCGGTGAGCGCAGTCGTTTTGTTAGCCGCTCTTGGATCAGGCACGTTTACTGCGCTTGCGGATCGGCGTCACGGTGGCCGGGTCACGGCTGCCGACCGGGTCCGCGTCGTAGCGGGCGATGAATTCGCGTACCTGCGGGTACACCACTTCGCGCCAACGACGTCCGCTGAAGATGCCGTAGTGACCGGCGCCTTCCACCACCAAATGGCGACGATGCGCGGCGTCGATGCCGGTGCACAGGTCGTGCACCGCCTCGGTCTGCCCGAGGCCGGCGATATCGTCCAGTTCGCCTTCGATGCTCAGCAACGCGGTGTTGCGGATCGCCGACGGCGTGACCAGTTGGCCATGCACTTTCCACTTGCCCTGCGGCAGCAAAAACTCCTGAAACACCACGCGAATCGTGTCCAGGTAATACTCGGCCGGCATGTCGAGCACGGCGTTGTATTCGTCGTAGAACTGCCGATGCGCCTGCGCATCCTGCAGGTCGCCCTTGACCAGATCGGTGTAGAAATCCCAGTGCGACATCACGTGCCGGTTGGGGTTCATCGACAGGAAACCGGCGTGCTGCAGGAAGCCCGGATACACCCGGCGGCCATGGCCCGGATACGGGAACGGCACGGTGTGGATCAGGTTGTTCTGGAACCACTCGATGCCGTTTTCGGTGGCCAGGTCGTTGACCTGGGTGGGGCTGCGACGCGCATCGATCGGCCCGCCCATCATCACCAGCGAGCGCGGCGTGGGTTCGTCGTTGCTCGCCATCAGCGACACCGCTGCCAACACCGGCACGGTGGGCTGACACACGCTCACCACATGCAGACGCTCGGCGCCGATATGGCGGATGAACTCCTGGATGTAGGTGATGTAGTCCTCAAGCCGAAACGCGCCGGCTTCCAGGGGCACCATGCGCGCGTCCACCCAGTCGGTCACATAGACCTTGTGGTTGCGCAGCAGGGTGCGCACGGTGTCGCGTAGCAGCGTGGCGTGGTGACCGGACAATGGCGCAACCACCAGCACGGCGGGCTGCTCTTTCATCTTGCCGATCAGTTCGACGTGGTCGCTGAAACGCTTGAAGCGCAGCAGCCGGCAGAACGGCTTGCTCAGCACTTCGCGCTCGATGATGGGTAGCGAATGGCCATCGACCTCGACATCGTCGAGCGCCCAGGCGGGCTTTTCGTATTCCTTGCCCAGACGGTGGAACACCTCGTTGCTGGCGGCCATGCGCTCGGCGCCCGGGAGCGACGCCCACAAGCTGTCCCGGTCGGAAAACATCTTGGCGTTGGCCTGGGCCTGATGCACCCAGGGAGCTAGCAGATTGCGCGTCAGCTCATGCAGTTGATAAAGCATTCCACCCATCCGTGCGGTTTTGCTGCCACGCAGCATACTGGTTTTGGTGCATTTGCACCTTAATGGGGCTGCCAAGGGTGGAGTCGGTCAGGCGAACTGTGCCAAGCGTCCGGTTCGGTCCGGTCGTCGCGGTCGTGGATGGACCGACCTCGACCATCGCACGCTGTGACGCCCGGTCAGCTGCGTTCCAGCGCGGCCGCGTCACCGGCCAACTGCGGCGACAGCCAACAGTGCGACCCAAGTGCGGCGAAGCCGACGCTGGTCAGACGCCGCTGGTACCAGTGCGCCGGTCGCGCCTGGAAGCCTTCATGGTCGCCCTCGAAGGCGTCTTCCTGGGCAAAGGTTTCCAGGAAGGCCACGCCGCCGCACAACTCGGCCAGGCCCGGCAAGCCCTGGTTGAACTCGCGCGTGGGCAGGTAATGCAGCAGGTCGGCGCAGATCAGCAGATCCACCGGCGCGCAGGGGCGCAACCAGGCGAAGTCGCCGAAGCGGGCAGGGTGGATCTGCCGGCTGCGTCCATAACGCTGCACGCTATAGGCGCTGCTGTCGAAACCCAGGTAACTGATGCGTGGACGCAGTGCCAGCAGCGGCGCCCGCCAGGCGGCTTCGCCGCAGCCAATGTCCAGCACGCTGCGGATAGGGCGCTCCAGGTAGTACTCCGCCTGCGCCACTGCCAGTGCGACCTTGCGTCGCAGGCGTGCCGGGTCGGCTAGCCCGGCGTGGCGATACCAGCGTTGAAAATAGGCGGCGTCGTACTGCTTGGCATCGGATGTGGGCATGCAGCTGCGTGCCATCGTGCACGCGAATCGGGGAAACTACCGATCATCCTACGCGAGCCAGCGGAGCCAGCGCATGACCTTGTACCTGTGGATCAAGACCTTCCACCTGCTGTTCGTCATTGCCTGGATGGCGGCGGTGTTCTACCTGCCACGGATCCTGATCAACATCGCCGAGGCCGGCGACGATGCCGGCGTGCGTGCGCGGCTGGTGCTGATGGGACGGCGGCTGTATGGCTTCGGCCACAGCATGCTGGGCCTGGCGCTGTTGTTGGGGGCGGTGTTGTGGCAAGGCTTCCGCTTCATCCCGGATTTTCCGACCATGGTCGCGGGCGGTTGGTTGCACGCCAAGCTCGCGGCGGTCGCACTGATCCTTGCGCACTACAGCGTGTCCGGCCGCTGGTTGAAGGGCGTGGAACATGGTTGTCCCGTGCCCAGTGGGCGGGCGCTGCGCTGGTTCAACGAATTGCCGGTCATCCTGCTGGTGGCGGTGATCTGGCTGGTGCTGGCCAAACCGTTTTGAGCGAGCGGCCGGCGGTGCCGCTCAGCGGGTCGCCTCCACGTACAGCGCGTGCGGCTCGTGATGACGCTGCCGGCTGGTCACCCCGGCTCGTCTGGGGTGTCCAGCGCGGCCATCGCCTGCGACAGCGGCAGTGGTGCTGCAGCCAGTCGGCGTGGGAGGGCGGCTGGACGCCGACATGCAGGCAGCGCAGCGCGCGATCCAAGCACCCCATCGTGGGCGTCCAGCGGCAAGATCACGTCGGTGTCGCTGAGGAAGCCGTCGGCATGACGCAGGAAGCCGTCGCCTTCGCGCCGGTTGATGCGGGTCATCGCCTCGGACACGCCGGCGTTGCGCTTGAACAGCAACCAGGAGCCGGCCGACGGCTGGCCTTCCCCATTGCAGCATCAGCCGACGCAGGCTCTCCCACGGATAGAACGCGCATTGCGCCCAGGTCGGATCGGCCGCATCTTGCTCGGCGGGGACCTCGCGCGGCAGCGGGAGCTGCAGTCCGAGCAAGCCATGGGGCATTACCAGCGCTTCGATCGCGTCCAGTTCGCATCGATGGCGTAGGTAAGGGAACACTTGGTCGGCAATTACCAGGGCGAAACTCCGCGCTGGCGGCTCGGCGTCCGGCAGGCGATTGACGTGCGCCGGCACGGTGCGATCGAAGCTGTACTCGGTCCACGGCGCCCAAGGATGGCCACGACATGGAATGCATCCAGGCACGCAAAAACGCGATCCAGCGCATCAACCAACGCAGGTTGTCGCCGGCTGCGCAGCTGAGCACGTGCAGTGCATCGCCCTGGGCGCCTTTGAGTCGGCAACGGCACAGCCGGCAGTCGTGTTTCAGTTGACCGATCACCGGTTCCACCGCTTGCCGTCGCTTGATCCAGCGCCACTGCCGGCGCGTCAGCGTCTTGGCCTTACCACGATGCAGGACCTGCACCCCATCGACTTCGCGCCCCCGATAGCCCAGGTCCACGAGCGCCACGTTCGGTACGACATTGACGTCCTGCAGCAGCATGCGTGTCTGCTCCAGTTGCTCGGCCAGGGGATCGCCGTCGCACGGATTGCCGGGGAAGCGAGGCGCATCCACCCCCCATCCCTCGCAGGCCGTCACCGTAATGCCGACCTTGACGCCAAACGCGTACGGTTGACGTGCCTTGCCCTTGCCGATGCGTTCCACTCAATGCTCAGGCCCGAACGCCGGCAACTTTTTCAAGTCCTCCGCCGAAAGGCCCCGCCGGTCCATGACGGCAGGCATGAAAAATTGTCGCCACCGCTGCTCGAATGCGTCTACCTGGTCGCGATACCGGAGATAGCTCGCAGCGTCGGTGCCAGCCAGAAATTCGCCCCACAGCACCAGGGCCAGACCCGGCGACGTCCAAGACCACCGCGTCACGAAGGCGGCCTGCTCGGCGCGGCAGGCATCGAACGAACGCGCGAGCGGTCCGAGTGCCGCTTCCTGGCTCAGCGCACGTGCAACGAAGGTCGCGGGCCAAACCGCGATCGCCGGTGCCTGCACGCCGGGGTGTGCCGCGTACCAGGCTTTCGCCAGGTCTTGTTCATGCGCTTCGCTTTCCTGCTGGGCCGCGCGGATCCGCACGATGGACAGCAGCCGGGAGGGCATCGGCGCGGCGCGTTCTGCCGCCAGCGCCAGCGCAGCGGGCACTGCGAAGGTCAAGGTAAGCCAGAGGCCCAGCGCGGCCAGCATGCTGCTTGCGCCGGAGACAGGTAACCACGATAGGCATCCACCGAGCACGACCCACACCAACGTGAATACGGCCAGTGCGCCGATCCAGGCCAGCATCACAGGCGCGTTCGAGCCCGGGTCCAGCAGCAGTGCCGGGAGCGTGGCCAGCGCCGTGACGGCCCAGATGCAGAAGCAACGCCAACCCAGCGCCGCAGCCACCAGGGGCCACATCCCGTGCATCGATTGCACGCGTAGCAGGCCGAGGCGACCGTGCTCCCGCTCTTCTTGCAGGAGGCCGCTGCACAGCACGAGCGCCACGAGCGGCAGGAGCAGCGCGACCATGGCCGGTACGCCGGGCAGGCCAGTGTCGTTCAAAAGAGGATTGCGCAGAGGTCCCAGGTCTGGCGATTCGATCAACCGGTTGTCGAGCGAAGCCTTCAAGCGCGTTGGCAGCACCGAGAGCCGCTGCACGCCCAGGCCCAGGCCTGCCTGAACTGGTATGCGCGTGACACCGAGCTCGCCGCGGCCCAGCTCGTAAGCGGCAATCGCGGCGGCGGGGCCCGGCGGGGTTTTCAACTGCGCCGTTGCGGAGTTGATCGCGGCGGCTCTTGCTGCTGCATCCAGCGCGGCGGCAGAGCGCCATGCGCGCGCGTCGAGCCCTGCGCAGACGGCCGAGGCCAGCAGAACCGCAAACAAGGCGATCAGCGCCATCCACGCCACGGGCTGTCGCCACAGCTTCGAACCTTCCGCGCGCCAGTAGTGCCGGGACGGGATCAGCTGCATGGGTCGAGTCTGCGTGAACCCAGCCACAGCGCGCTGACGGCCGCCATGAACCATGCCGCCAGCACGGCGCCGTCAGCAACGACCGCACGCAGGGAACATCCCAAGCCGGGGTCTGCGTACCGCCAGGGCGGGATCGCCTGCCACTGCAAGTTGCCGGCGTATTTGTCTTCGAGCGAGGTGACGCCGCGGGTCGCGGCCAGATCCCATTCGTCCATCCGAGTAGTGAACTGCTGCCGGTACGCTTCGGCCGATTCCTCGAAATGCTGGCGGTGCGCCAGGTCGGTGCCGGCCAGCGCGCTGGCCACGGACCGCATCGCGGCGTAGGGGCTCAAGACCGTGCACCACCGTAGAAGGCCTTGCTGTGCCAATTGCGCATCTTCGAGTTCCTTAAACCGCAGCGCGTGGACCTTGTTCGAATACGCATCGCGGAACAGGCGCCGTTTGGCGTTCGCGCCAAACGGCAGGTCTTCGAGGCGGGCCACCCGGTATTCGGCCAGCAGGTGTGCATCGAAAGCTCCGAGCCGCGCTGCGGCTGCGCCGTCTCCGGGCAGACCCTTCTCGATACTGTCGTGGATTCCCGACCAGAATTGTTCGCCCGTCGGGAGGGGGGCGATGTGCTCCACCCACGATGCCGCCAACCGGGGAACGATGAAGACAGCCGCGATCCAGAACGCGATCATGACCAGCAGCGCCGCGCGGGAGCTGGTGCAAAAAGCCGAGACGAGCACAGTGCCCGCGGCCCAGGTCGCGTAATAGGGCAAGAGGGCTGCACCAAGGGACGCCGCCGCCGCCATGCCACGCGGGTCCGCCATCATGCCCCAGGCACCCACAATCAGGGCCGGGGCGAGCACCAGGGCCAATCCGGCACACAACCCCAGCCACTTGCCCAGAAGCAACGGGGTCGCGCGTGCGCCACAGGCATGCAACATGCGCAGCGTGCCGAGTTCGCGCTCTTGCGTTACGGTGCTGTGCCCCAATACCGCGATGAGCAGCGGCACCAGCGCGAGCAGAACGAAGGCGGGCGTGAAGGCACCCAGTCCCAGCGCGGGCGCTGCATCGGCCGCAGGCGTGAACATCGCCATGTTGCGCTTGTGCGGCTCCAGCCACAGGGCCTGGCCTGTCTGTGCATCCACGCCCGGTTCTACGCTCGAAAGTGCGCTCCTGGGCTTGAACGCATAGAGGCCGAAATGGGCAGCGCGGTGCGGGTTCTTGTCGCCCTGGTGGTCCCACTGGTCGCGGACCGCATGTTCTACCGCGCTGCGCTCCTGTTCGGCCTTGTCGCGCCGATCGACTGCCGTGAACAGCATCGCGATGAAGAGCAGCGCCAACGTCAGGCCCAGGCTCCACAGCCGACCGTCCCGGAGCAGTGCCAGCGTTTCCTTGCGCGCGATCGAGGCCATCATCGCGCCATCGCTTCCGGCGTGCCCCGCGCATGCGCCAGGTAGATGCGCTCGAGTTCGGCGTGGGCGACATCTGCGGTTTCGAACTCTGCGACCAACCGACCCTCGCACAGGATGCCGATATGGTCGGCGACCTGGAGCGCGTTGAAGAGATCGTGCGTCGCCATCAAAATGGCCATGCCCCCTGCCTTGGCTGCAAGGATGCCTTGTGCGAACTCGTTGGATGCCGACGGGTCAAGGCCCGAGGTCGGCTCGTCGAGGAGCATCGCCGTGGCCCTGCGGGCCCGGGCAATGGCCAGGCCGACCTTTTGCCGCATGCCCTTGGAGTAAACCGCCACCCGGCGGTCGTGCGCGTCGCCGGCCAGGCCGCTGCCGTCGAGCAGGGCCCTGGCCTGCGGCTTGGTCAGCGCGATTTCCGACAGCGCGCAGAAATACCGCAGGTTCTCCACGCCTGACAGATAGGGATACAACGCGACGTTTTCGGGCAAGTACGCCAGGCGCGCACGCGCCGCTTCGGGGTGCTGCGACGCATCGATCCCGTCCACCAGAGCGCAGCCCTGCGATGCCGGAACAAAGCCCAGAAAGGCGTTCAGCGTCGTGGTCTTCCCTGCACCGTTGCCGCCGAGGAGCGCATACACGCGGCCTGCGGGAATGCGCAAGTCCAGCGCGACGAGCGTGTCTTTGCCACCCCGGCGAACGGTGAGCTTGCGCGCCTGAAGCGTCGCGTCCTCGCCCATCAGAAGAAATAACGCAGCGTGGCACCGACCGTGGTTTTCGGAACCGGCGAAACCAACAGCCCTGCCGCCGTGCCGTAGGCGATTTCCGATCCGTAACGTTGGGGTTGGAACGTCGCGTACAGCGAGAACTGGGCGGGACCGTAGTCGTAGGTCGACCTGACGTCGTAGCGTGTGTAGAGTGGCATGGTTCGCTCCTGCGTCGTGGGTGTACCGACGTAGTAGGGGATATCGTCGATCAGGTAGGCGTCGGCATTGAGCGTCATCTGGCCCGCGCCGAGGCCGAACTTGTGCTGGGCACCGGCCTTGAACTGCACGCCGGGAACGGAGAGCTTCGCACCGGTATTGGCGGCCGGATTGTTGACCTTGGCCTCCAGGATGCGGCCGACGCTCGCATACACGCTTGATGCGGTGCCGAGCTGCCAGCGCGTCTCCAGTTCCACACCCTTGCGCGTGGTATCGCCGACTGACCTGAACGAGCCGTCGGCCTGCGAGACGATCTCGTCGCTGTTGAGGATGTCGTAGGCGGATCCCGAAACCATCACGTCCGTCGTGGGATTCGCGGTGAATCCCATGTCGTAGGAACGCACCTTGCTCGGCTTGACCTGGCTGATGACGCCGCCGGACGCCCCGAGCGGTCCGGTCGCGCCGCTGCTGCTGATTTGCTCGGTGGCCGGCGACCGCATCCCCTCGGCGACGTTGGCGAAGAGCTCCAGCCGCGGCAGCACCGTCCAAGAAGCGCCCAGCTTGGGCGTCAAGACGCCTTTCCGGTACCCCGTGCTGGCCGCCGGAAGTTTCAGGTTGGCGATGTCGTAGTCGAAGCGGTCGTACCGGGCGCCGGCGCTCAGTTTGAGATCGCGTGTCGCCCTCCACTGCCCCTGCGCGAAAAAGCCGTAGGTGACCAAATCGAGGTCGACGTCGTTCGCGTAGTTCGCGGACGGCAGCCGGTTCACGTAGATGCGGCGGAAGGCGCTGCCCGAGTCTTTGCGCAGTTCCGTTCCCACCGCCAGGCTGGCGTCGCCGAAGACGGTGTTGTGGTAGACGCGGGCGCCATACATGTCGCGGTCGTCCTCGCCCAGGAGATGTCGGGTTGCACTCGTCGCGACGGCGCGCTGGCGGTAGAGGCTCTCGCCGTAGGCAGTCGCGTACCAGCCCTCTTCGCCGGCTGTCGGCGCCCGATTCACGACCACGCTGGTGCGCCGCGCGGCCCCGAAGCCCGGGTTGTTGAATTGGGTCGAACGCGGGTCCAGGCCTTTCTGCAGGTCGGAGAGCGCCAAGTAGCCAGCGGCCTGGAAATCGGACACATAGCGTGTCAGGCGCAGGCTGTATTTTCCGCTGTCCTGTTGCGTGGACAGCTTCCAGGAGAGGCTCTCCCGGTCGGTATTGGATGCATAGCGATAGCCATCGTTGCGGGACAGGTCGGCAACCAGGAGGGAGTCGACTTGCGAGAGCTTGTTGGACAGCACCAGGGCCGTGCGCCTGAGCCCGTAGCGCTCCGCGCTGACGCTCACGCTCGACGGGGTCGCGTCGCCGCCGTCGCGGGTACGGATGTCGACCGCGCCGGCCCGGTTCTGGTCGCCATAGAGTGCCGAGACGGGGCCCTTGATGACGTCGATGCCGCCGATTAGCTCGGGCGGCAGCCATTCGAGGAACACCGCGCCGTGGCTAGCGATGCTCTGGATCGACGGGATGTTCTGCGGAACACCATCCACGTACACGGCCGTGTCGGCTCCGTGCGTGCCCTGGGTCGCGAAGCCGCGCATCCGGAAACCGTTGCCGGTGTCCCCCTGGTCGATGTTGTTGGCCAGGACCCCCGGCACCCGGCGAAAGATATTCGAAACGTCGCGACCGACATTGGTGTTGGCGATGTCTTCCTGACCGATGTGCTGCACGGTGGTGGGCAGGGCCTGCGGGTTGAGGGTGATCTCTGAGCGGTCGCCGACTTGGCGGGAGTCGCTGTCGGAATCGCCGAGTACCCGCACCGAGGGCAGCGTGCTGGCCGACGCAGTGGTGGTCGATGGCGCGGTGGCACCCGCGCTCTGGGCGTGAGCAGTAAGAGCAGTGCCCATCGTCGCCGTCAACGCGGCGAAGGCGAGTAGGGGGCGGGACAACGGCTGCGGCGATGGGCTGTTAGCGAGGAAACTGTTTTTCATGGGATTATAAATAATTTGTCCTGCGGCCATTTTTATAAATGCCCGCGTAATTTAGTGACCAAGGTGACGGCAATTGCTACTGCAAGCCCGACTTTAAGAGTAAATCGGGAATATATGCACCACAAAAACCGTTTAATTATAAAGATTTCTGGCGACCTCAGCAACAACCTCAAACTGACCCACCGTGATCGCTCATCAGCAAATGAGTCGTCCCTGCAAAACCCCGCTACCCGGCATGAACACAGGGTAGCAGGGGCGCCGATCCCCCCACTTGGTCTATCAGCATCTGATTCCCTGGAGTTTTGCCGATGGTCCACACCCAGAACGCCGACTTCTTCCGCCCGCCATGGGCCGAAATGATCGATCCGCGCCACCGGCTGGCAGTGCTGGCCAGGCGGCTGCCCTGGGCGCAGATCCAAGCCGCTCTGGCGCTGCACGTTGTCCGCAAGGTGCGCGCAGGACGTTCTGTTCGGTCCCTCGGTGCAGGTCGCCGGCGCTGGTATTGCCGCTGCTGGTCGCCCACGCCTGATGGCCAGCCTGGCGTACATGAAGCACGCCGACAAGCTCAGCGGCGAGGAACGGGTGCAGCGCTTGGCCGAGAACGTGGTCTGGCAGCACGTCAGCGGCATGGTGTTCTATGCGACGCGCCTGCCCTGCGATGCCATGCAGGTCGGGCGTTTTCGCGCTGCCATCGGTGAGGCCGGGGGCGAGGAATGGCTCAAGGCCACCATCGACACCGCGGTGTCCTCGCTGTCACTGGGGGCCGGGGTTTTTCAGGAGCGAATACTGCGCCTGCGCCAAGCCCAGCAGCAGGGTGGGATCGTCGCGATACAGGGAATCAGTGGCTGCGAGCGGCCATGGTGGGATTCTCAGCGGCCTTCGTAGGCGCCGTAGCTGCGCAGGCGCTCATAGCGCTGCTGCAACAAGGTCTCCAGTGGCACCTTCTCCAGCGCGTCGAGCTCGTTGAGCAGCACGGCCTTGAGCCGCTTGCCCATCTGCTGCGGATTGCGATGGGCGCCACCGGTGGGCTCGCGGATGACCTTGTCGACTAGGCTGAGATCCTTCAGACGGCGGGCGGTCAGTCCCAGTTGTTCGGCGGCGTCCTTGGCTTTGCCGGCGTCCTTCCACAGGATCGAGGCGCAGCCTTCCGGCGAGATCACCGAATAGGTGCCGTATTCCAGCATCAGGGTGCGGTCGCCCACGCCGATCGCCAGTGCGCCGCCGGAGCCGCCTTCGCCGATGACGGTGCAGATCACCGGAATTTTCAGCTCGGCCATTTCCAGCAGATTGCGCGCAATCGCCTCGGACTGGCCGCGCTCTTCGGCGCCGATGCCCGGGTAGGCGCCGGGGGTGTCGATAAAGGTCAGCAGCGGCAGCCGGAAGCGCTCGGCCAGCTTCATCAGGCGCAGCGCCTTGCGGTAACCCTCCGGGCGCGGCATCCCGAAGTTGCGCGCCACCTTGGTCTTGGTGTCGCGGCCCTTCTGGTGGCCGATGATCACCACCGGGCGGCCGTCGATACGGCCCAGGCCACCGACGATGGCCTTGTCGTCGGCATAGGCGCGGTCGCCGGCCAGCTCCTGGAATTCGTCGCAGATGGTGTTGATGTAGTCCAGCGTATACGGGCGTTGCGGATGGCGCGCAAGCTGGGAAACCTGCCAGGCCGACAGATCGCGGAAGATCTGCGCGGTGCGCACGCGCAGCTTGTCGCGCAGCGCACGCACTTCGGTCTCCACGTTGACCGCAGGCCCGGTACTGGCCTTGCGCAGTTCCTGGATCTTTGCTTCCAGATCGGCGATGGGTTGCTCGAAGTCGAGGTAGTTAGGATTCATGCAATGGCGTCGTCAACATAAGAAGGGGAGTGTAGCTGAAGCGGTGTGGCTGGCCCGTACGCAGCCGTGCGGTTGCACGGCAGGGATTGGGGATTCGCAACGGCGGTCTGTTGCAGCGTGAAGTCGCAGTGCTGCTTTTACGAATCCCTGATCCCGAATGCCCAATCCCGGCCCCTCACGCCCACGGTGGGCTGTACTTGATCTTCAACGTCCGCACCGCGGGGTCGGCGCGCAGGCTGTCCATGAGCTGCTGGTCGATGCGCACCGAGTGGCTGCCGTTGAGGTCGAGCATGCCGGCCACGCCACCGCTCTGGGCACGTAGCAACAGGTCCAGGCGCAAGGGAGTCTTGCCGGGGCGGTGCTTGGCCAGCAGCGCGTCGATGCGCTTGAAGGCCTGTTTTTCGCGCAGATCCAGACGCAGCGACAGGCGCTGCGCGTGGTCGGCGCAGATCTGCTCGTAGTCCCAGCACTGGCGGATGCGCAGGCTGTAGCCGCCGTTGAATTCGTCCTCGCGCAGGCCGCCCTTGACGATCAGGATGCGGTCGCGGGTCAGCAGGTGGCCGAACTCGGCCATCGCATCGGAGAACGCGCTGCATTCGACCCGGCCACGGCCGTCTTCCAATTGCACGAACACCTGGCTGTCGCCCTTGCGGCGCACGCCGATCACCTGGCCGGCAAGAATGGCGCTTACTTCAGGACGCCAGGCGCGTTTTTCGCCATCGCCGCCGCCCCCACCGCCGCCACGTTGTTGCGACGCGAGGATCTTTTCCAGCGCGCCCAGGTCGCAGCCGACCAGCTCGCGCACTTCTTCGCGGTGCGGGTCGAACGGGTGGCCGCTGAGGTAGAAGCCCAGCGTTTCGCGCTCGCTGGTGAGCAGCTGGCCCAGCGGCCATTCCTTGCTTTCGGGCAGGTCCAGGCGCATTGCCGGCGCGCTCGGGTCCGGACCGCCGAACAGCGAGTTCTGCCCCGAGGCGCGTTCGCGTGCCATCTGCTCGGTGGCCTTCATCACTTCGGGCAACTGCAGCATCAGCGAAGCGCGGTTCTTGCCCAGCCCATCCATCGCGCCGGCATTGATCATCGCTTCCAGCGTGCGCCGATTGAGCTTGGTGGTGCCCACGCGCGTGCAGAAATCCAGCAGCGTGGTGTAGGGGCCACCGCGCTGGCGTTCTTCGACGATCGCCTCGCACGCGCCCTGGCCGACGCCCTTGATCGCGCCCAGGCCGTATTGAATGGTGTCCGGGCTGGCCGCCTCGAACATGTAGGCCGATTCGTTGACGCGTGGCGGCTTGACGGTGAGGCCGAGGTTGCGTACCTCATCGAGAAAGCCGACCACCTTGTCGGTGTTGTCCATGTCCGAGGACAGCGTCGCGGCCATGAATTCGGCCGGGTAATGCCGTTTCAGCCATGCGGTCTGATAGCTGACCAGCGCATAGGCGGCCGCGTGCGACTTGTTGAAGCCGTAGCCGGCGAACTTCTCCATCAAGTCGAAGATTTCGTCGGCCTTGGCCGCGCTGACGCCGCCCTTGGCCGCACCTTCGCGGAAGATTTCGCGGTGCTTGGCCATTTCGGCCGGCACCTTCTTGCCCATTGCACGACGCAACAGGTCGGCGCCGCCCAGCGAGTAATCGCCGACGATTTGCGCCATCTGCATCACCTGCTCCTGATACACCATGATGCCGTAGGTGTCTTTCAGGATGACTTCGGTGCGCGGGTCGGGATAGACGATCTCCTGCTGGCCATGCTTGCGCGCGTTGAAGTCCGGGATCAGGTCCATCGGGCCGGGGCGGTACAGCGACACCAGCGCGATCAGGTCTTCGAAGCGGTCCGGGCGCGCGTCCTTGAGCAGGCGGCGCATGCCCGAGGATTCGAACTGGAACACCGCGCCGGTGTTGCCCAAGGCGAACACGCCCTTGTAGGTGGGCACGTCGTCGAGCGGAATGGTGGTGATGTCGACCGGGTCGATGCCGGCGCGTGCGTGGCGCACGTTGATCGCCTTGACCGCCCAATCGATGATGGTCAGCGTGCGCAGGCCGAGGAAGTCGAACTTCACCAGGCCCACCGCTTCGACGTCGTCCTTGTCGAACTGGGTGACCGGATTCTTGCCGCGGCCGTCTTCGTCGTGTTCGGCGAACAGCGGGCAGAATTCGCTCAGCGGCTCGGGCGCGATCACCACGCCGCCGGCGTGCTTGCCGGCGTTGCGGGTGAGGTCTTCGAGCTGGCGCGCCAGGTCCATCAGGTCGCGCACGTCGTCTTCGACCTGGTAGCGCTGGATCAGTTCCGGCGAGGCCATCTCCGAATCCTTGCCTTCGCCCATCGCATCCTTGAGCGTGATGCCCAGGATGTTGGGGATCAGCTTGGCGACGCTGTCGACCAGACCATAGGTGAAACCGAGTACGCGCCCGGCATCGCGCACCACCGCCTTGGCGGCCATGGTGCCGTAGGTGATGATCTGGCTGACGCGCTCGCGGCCGTACTTGCGTGCCACGTAGTCGATGACTTCGTCGCGGCGGTCCATGCAGAAGTCGATGTCGAAGTCGGGCATCGACACGCGCTCGGGGTTCAAGAAGCGTTCGAACAGCAGGTTGTACGGCAGCGGGTCCAGATCGGTGATCTGCAGCGCCCAGGCCACCAGCGAGCCGGCACCGGAGCCACGCCCTGGGCCGATCGGAATGCCCTGGTTCTTGCCCCACTGGATGAAGTCGGCCACGATCAGAAAGTAGCCAGGGAAGCCCATGTTGATGATGGTGTCCAGCTCGAATTCGAGCCGGTCCACGTAGTCCTGGCGCGTCTTGCCCGGTGCAATCGGGCTTTTTTCCAGACGTGCGGCCAGACCGTCGCGCGATTGGCTGCGGATCCAGCTGTCCAGCGTCTCGTCGTCCGGCACCGGGTAGGCGGGCAGGAAGTAGGTGCCCAGGCGCATCTCGATGTTGCAGCGTTGCGCCAGCGCGTGGGTGTTGTCGATCGCGTCGGGGATGTCGGCGAACAATGCCGCCATCTCCTCGCTGGATTTCAGGTACTGCTGGTCGCTGTAGTCGCGCGGGCGCTTGGGGTCGTCGAGCACGCGGCCCGAGGAAATGCACACGCGCGCTTCGTGTGCGTTGAAGTCGCTTGCATATAAAAACCGCACGTCATTACTGGCCACGACCGGCAGCCCGCGTACGCCCGCTGCGTTGAGCGCGAACTGGTTGAAGCGTTCTTCGCACTCGCGACCGGTGCGGGTGAGTTCCAGGTGCAGGCCGTCGCCGAACACGCGCTGCCAGTCGGCCAGTTGTTGCTCGGCCAGGTCGGCGCGGCCTTCGCTGAACAAACGCCCGGCCAAGCTGTCGCGGCCGGCCAGCGCAAACAGGTTGGCGTGGCCGGCCTGCAGCCATTCCGGATGGATCGCCACGCCGCCTTCCGGGCGGTGGCCTTCCATCCAGGCGCGGGTGAGCAGCCGCGACAGGCTCAGGTAGCCCTCCCGGTCGCGGCACAGCAGGGTCATGCGCCAGGGCGTCATGTCCGGTGTGGCGATCATCACGTCGGCGCCGGCGATCGGCTTGATGCCCACGCCTTCGGCGGCCTTGTAGAACTTGACCAGTGCGAACAGGTTGTTGAGGTCGGTGACCGCCAACGCGGGCATGTCGATTTCGACGGCCCGGCTCAGCAGGTTGGCCTGCTTGGCCTTTTTCGGGTCAGCCTGATCCGGTTTCTCGGGCACACGGATAGTGGAATCCGCCAGCGAGAACTCGGTGTGGACGTGCAGATGGACGAAGCGAGAAGTGGACATGCGAGACCGGAATAATGCGCTGTCAGGGTACCGGCGGGGGCGGGGACGGACAAGGCTTGACAGCTGGGGCGGCGGGGGCGGGCCGACACCCCGGAGCCGAGAGCGTGGTGCCAACATCTGGGTAAATCGCTTGACGCCCGGGCTCTGAGATACCGCTGTGGGCCTGCGTCCGGGCGTGTCGGTGAATGTCGGGCCGGTGCGGGTGGAACGGTGCGTGCCTTCAACGGCGCGGTGCCTTGCCCGACTTACGGCTGTTATCGCTCCCGACTGCAACAGGCAGTTTGCGGGGGGCAAGCGATCCGTTTTCGCCGGTCTTGGCGGATTGCGCGGCCGGCGGCCTTCTGCGTCCTGACAGGCAGGTCCGGTGCGCAACACTGCCTCGCAACGGGCTAACCAGCACCTTCAGCTGTCAGAGCCCGCCGGCAGCCAACCACTTCGAATAAGGACCCCGCGCGTTTTACAGCGGCGCAACCAGCTGCGCGACCTGCAACTGCTCTGGGTCGCCGATCGCGGCCGATCCCTGCTCACGGCCTTCCAGCGCCAAGCGGACCGGCGCAAAACTGCGTCGATGCTGCGGGCATGGCCCGTGGGTCTGCAATGCAGCCAGGTGCATCGGCGTGCTGTAGCCCTTGTGCTGGTCGAAGCGATACTCTGGATGTTGCGCGTGCAGTTCGTGCATCAGCCGGTCGCGGGTGACCTTGGCCACGATCGAGGCGGCCATGATGGCGCGGTCCAGCGCGTCGCCGCCGATCAGCGCCTCGGCCGGGCAGGGCAGCCCCTTGGGCACGCGGTTGCCATCGATGCGCGCGAATCCGGCCACATGCGCCACGCCTTCCACCGCGCGCCGCATGCCGAGCATGGTGGCCTGGTAGATATTGATGCGGTCGATCTCCTCGCTGTCGATCAACACCACCGACCACGCCAGTGCCCGATCGACGATGCGCGCATACAACTGCTCGCGCCGCTCGGCGGTAAGCTGCTTGGAATCGTCCAGCCCATTGATGCGCGGCTTGTTCGGGTCGAACACCACGGCGGCGACGGCGACGGGGCCAGCGAGCGGCCCGCGGCCCGCTTCATCGACGCCGGCGACCAAGAGCCGGGATTCGGCATTCGGGATTGGGGATTGGCTGAACAAGAGCGACTGGCGCGCCTCGGTGTTGGAGCTATCGGCCTGGGCGTTCGCAGCGAGAATCTTCATATGTTTGCTCCTGACCAATCCCGGCCCTGAAGCAGCCCAGCCACCGCCTCCGCTGCCCGCGCCGACGCATCGCGGCGCAACGCTGCATGCAGTGCCAGATAACGCGGCTGCAGCGCAGCGACCTTGGCGGGATGCTTCAACCAGTCCAGCAGCGCCACGCACAGTCGCTCGGGCATGCAGTCGTCCTGCATCAGCTCGGGCGCGAGATCGTCATTGGCCAGGATATTGGGCAGGGCGTAGCGGTTGACCTTGATCAGCCCCAGCAGCTTGACGATGCGGTAGGTGAGCGGGGCGACCTTGTAGCCGACCACCATCGGGCGCTTGACCAGCATCGCTTCCAGCGTGGCGGTGCCGGAGGCCAACAGCACGACGTCGGCGGCCAACATCGCGGTGCGCGCCTGGCCGTTGATCAGGTGCGATCGCATCACTGGCAGCGACGAGCGCGAGAGCTGCTCGGCCAGCAGTTGCTTGCAGCCCGCGTTGGCTGCCGGTACCAGTACGTGCAGGTTAGGGATGTGTTCGCACACCAGCCAGGCAGCCTGGAGAAACGTGTCGCCGAGCCGGCTGATTTCGCCATGCCGGCTGCCGGGCAGCACTGCCAGCACGGTACTGGAGGCGGACAACCCCAGCGTGGCGCGCGCAGCATCGCGGTCGGCCTGGTAAGCGATATCGTCGGCCATCGGATGGCCGACGAAGCGCGCGTCCACGCCGTGTTTGGCGTAAATCGGCGGCTCCATCGGGAACAGGCACAACACCAGATCGGCGCTGACGGCGATCTTTTCGGCACGCTTCTCGCGCCACGCCCACACCGAGGGGCTGACGTAGTGCACGGTCTTGATCCCGCGCTGCTTGAGCCAGCGCTCCACCGGTAGATTGAAATCGGGTGCGTCGATGCCGATGAACACGTCCGGCTTCCACGCCAGCACGCGCTCGCGGAATGCGCTGCGCAGCTTGAGCAGGCGCGGCAAATGCCGCAGCACTTCGGTCAGACCCATCACCGCCAATTCGCTGGCATCGAACCAGGTCTGGCAACCGGCCCCACGCATCGCATCGCCACCGATACCGACGAATTCGGCATTCGGATAGCGCAGCCGCAATTGCGCAATCAACCCCGCGCCGAGGATGTCGCCAGAGGCCTCGCCGGCAATCAATGCGAAGCGGGGAGGGCGCGCATGCGCGCCGGGAATGGGGAGTGGGGAATGGGAAATCGGCAGAGCCGTGGGCTCGCCGTCTGCAGGCGCGCGATCATGCACGCCTGTCTCGATTCCCGACGTCTGATTCCCGATTCCCGTCATCGCAATAACGACCGTTCTGCAGCTTCGATGAACTCCAGCATCCCGCGCACATCGTCGCTGCTCTTGGCCTGTTCGGCCAGCTGCAGTTTGGCGTCGGTCAGCGGCAGGCCGGCGACGTACAGCGTGCGGTAGGCGCGCTTGATCGCGGTGATGCGTTCGGCGTCGAAACCGCGGCGCTTTAGCCCTTCGCTGTTGATGCCGCGCGGACGGCCCAGCGATTCCCTGCCGACCATGGTGAACGGCGGGACATCCCCGTTGGTCAGCGCGCCCATGCCCAGGAAGGCGTGCGCGCCGATCCGGCAGAACTGATGCGCGCCGGCAAAGCCGCTGATGATCACGTAGTCGCCCACGGTGACGTGGCCGGCCAACGTGGTGTTATTCGAAAACACGCAGTGGTTGCCCACATGGCAGTCGTGCGCCACATGCGTGTAGGCCAGCATCCAGTTGTCGTTGCCGACCGTGGTGATGCCGCCGCCACCGCGGGTGCCGCGGTTGATGGTGACGAATTCGCGAATCACGTTGTCGTCGCCGATCACCAGTTCGGTGCGCTCGCCGGCATACTTCTTGTCCTGCGGTTCGCCGCCGATTGCAGCGTGGCCGATGAAGCGGTTGTTGCGACCGATCCGGGTTGGGCCGTGGATCGAGCAATGCGGCCCCACCTCGGTGCCCGCGCCGATGTGCACATCGGCGCCGATCAGCGAGAAGGCGCCGACGCGCACGTCGCTGGCCAGTTGCGCCGACGGGTCGATGACGGCGGTGGGATGAATCAAGGGTGCTTGATCACGCATCGTGTCTCACCTCCAAAAGCGGGTTATTCCCTCGCGGCGGCGCACATGATTTCGGCACTGGCAACGATTTCGCCGTTGACCTTGGCCTCGCCGTAATAGCATCCCATGTTGCGGATCAGGCGCTTCATCTGCACCTCCAGGATCAGCACATCGCCCGGCACCACCTGCTTGTTGAAGCGGGCGTTGTCTACCTTGACCATGTAGAACAGCTTGGACAGCGCATCGCGGCCCAGACCGAGCTGGGTCATCACGCCGCCGGCCTGCGCCAGCGCTTCGATGATCAACACACCCGGCATCACCGGACGGGTCGGGAAGTGGCCCTGAAAGAACGGCTCGTTGATGCTGACGTTCTTCTGCCCGACGATGCGCTTGGCTTCCAGGTCCAGCTCGATGACCCGGTCGATCAACAGGAACGGATAGCGGTGCGGGATTAGCGCCTGGATCTGGTTGACGTCGATCGGCAGTTCGTAAGCGGGGTGGCTCATTCTTTTTCCTTGCCAACAGCCAGGATGCGCCTAGCGAGCACATCGAGCTGTTTGAAGCGCGCGGCATTCTTGCGCCACGTGCGATTGTCGGTGAGAGGGGTGCCGGACGAATACTCGCCCGGCTCATTGATGGAATTACGCACGACGGACTTGCCGGTGATCACCACCTTGTCGCAGATCTCCAGATGGCCGACCACGCCGACATGCCCGCCGAGCAGGCAGTAACGGCCGATCTTTGCGCTACCGGCAATGCCGGAGCAGCCGGCAATGGCACTGTGTGCGCCGATGCGGCAGTTGTGGGCGATCTGCACCAGGTTGTCCACGCGCACGTCTTCTTCCAGCACGGTGTCTTCCAGCGCGCCGCGGTCGATGCAGGTGTTGGCACCGATTTCGCAATCGTCGCCGATCACCACGCCGCCGAGCTGCGGCACCTTGATCCAGTGGCCGGCATCCATGGCCAGGCCGAAGCCGTCGGCGCCGATCACCGCGCCGGGGTGGATGCGCACGCGCTTGCCCAGCCGCACGCGGGTCACCAGGGTGACGCGGGCGAGCAGTTCGCTGCCGTCGTCCACCACGCAGTCCGCGCCGATGAGGCTGCCGGTGCCGATCACGCAGCCATCGCCCACGCGGCTACGCGCACCGATGCTGACGAACGGACCGACATGCGCGCCAGGCGACACCTGCGCGGTCGGGTCGATGACCGCAGACGGATGAATACCCGGTTCGCATACCGGCGCTACGTCGAACAGCGCGGCGATCTTGGCGAACGCGGTATACGGATCCTTGGCGACCAGCGCGGTGCCCTTGGCGGCTTCGGCATCGTCGGCACGCAACACCACCACTGCGGCCTGGGAGTCGGCCAGCTGCGGGCGATAGCGCGGGTTGGACAGAAAACTCAGCTGTCCCGCGCCGGCATGGGCCAGGGTGGCGACGCCGCTGACTTCGGTGCTGCCGTCACCAAGAACGGTCAACCCAAATTGTCCGGCAATCGCACTGGCGGTCAAGCGCATCAGGGTAAATCTCGCGTAAACGGTAAAGTGCTGATTTTATAGGAAAAACGTCGCAAAAAGTTGGCTAAACAGTCGGGCGTATTTCTTGCGGGGCCGCAACGACGCGGCGAACCGAAGGAAGAAGCCTATGAAAACTGTCCTCTCCATTTTCGGTGCGTGATCCTACTGGGGGCGATCACCATAGTGCATCGGCCGATGATTTCTCGCGCAACAGCGCGCCGACGCGCAGAGCTTCTGGGACCAGCAGGTGCAATGCGTCAACTCGTCCGACTGGGGCGCCACCGCCACCTGCCTGGGCAACGTCTGGAACACGTACTTCTAAGTCTGTTTCACACCAGGGTGTTCAAACAAACAATGGCGGCCCGAGTATCCGGGCCGCCATTGTGTTGTGTGCCAATCTTAGAACTGACTGCCGAAGGTGAACTGCAGACGCTCGATCTGGTCGTTGTCTTCCTTCTTCAGCGGGAACGCGTAGCTGATCGAAATCGGGCCGACCGGGGCGCGCCACAACAGCGCCACACCGGTGGACGCACGCAGCTCGTTGGCCTTGAAGTTGTCCACGCCGTTGTACACGTTACCGAAGTCGAAGAACGCCGAAATGCGCGCCGATGGGCTATCGAACAGCTTGGGGAAATACATTTCCACCGAGCCCACCGTCTTGAACGAACCACCCAGCGGCTGGCCGCGGCTGTAGTTGAGGTTGCGCTCCGAACGTGGACCTAAGGTGTTGTCTTCGAAGCCGCGCACCGAGTTGGTGCCGCCAGCGTAGAAGTTCTCGTAGAACGGCAGGCCGCTGGCGGTAACGGTCCGGGTCGAGCCATCCGGGTTGGTGAACACGCGGGTGGTGTCGCTGCCGTAGCTATCGCCATAGCCCAGCTCGAAGCGCGTGTTCAACACCAGCGCCGGGATGATCGGCCAGTACTTGGAGATCTGGTAGTTGAGCTTGTAGTACTCGACCGTGGAGCCGGGCAGGGTGGTTTCCAGGCCCACACGCTGGTAGATGCCGCGTGTTGGCATGAAGAAATCGTTGCGGGTGTCGCGCGCCCAGCCCAGCTCGGTGCGCCAGGCATGGAAGGTGCGCGAACCGACTGCATCGATGTAGTCGATGATCGATTGCGGGGTTTGGCCTTGGAACGTGTTGATCTGGTTGCTGTCGATGCCGACCATCGCCGAAACGGTATCGTTCTCGGTGATCGGCACGCCGAACAATACCTGCGCCGCTCCGTTCTTGCTGTTGTACTGGGCGGTGTTGAAGTTCGAATAATCCAGCGACCGCCAGGACAGGTTGTAGCCCAGCGACACGCCGTCGTCGGTAAAGAACGGGTTGGTGTAGGAGAACGCATAACGCTGCTGATAGCTGCTGCGCGAGGCCTCCACCGCCACCCGGTTACCACCGCCCAGGAAGTTGTTTTGCGACAACTGCACCGAGGTGGTCACACCGAAGCTCTGTGAGTAACCCAGGCCAACCACGAAGCTGCCGGAGGTGGTCTCCTTGACGTTGTAGACCACGTCGACCTGGTCGTTGCTGCCGGGCACCGCGGGCGTTTCCACCTCGACGCTTTCGAAGTAGCCCAGGCGCTGCAGACGGATCTTGGAACGGTCTATCGCCGCCTGCGAGTACCAGGTGTTTTCGAACTGGCGCATTTCGCGGCGCAAGACCTCGTCGGAGGTGCGGCTATTGCCCTTGTAGAGGATGCGGCGCACGGTCACGCGCGGGCCGGGCACCACCTGCAGGTTCACCGCCACGGTGCGGTCTTCGCGGTTCGGGGTCGGGATCGGATTGACCTTGGCGAACGCATAACCGACGTTGCTCAACGTGTTGGTGATCGCATCGGAGGTGTGCTCCAGCAGCGCACGCGAGAAGATGTCGCCGGCCTTGGGAATCACCAGACGCTCGATGTCGGCCTGCGGCAGCACGGTGTCGCCGGTGACCTTGATCTCGGAAATCTTGTATTGCTCGCCCTCGGTAACCCCGGCGCTGATGAACATGTCGCGCTTGTCGGGGCTGATCGACACCTGGGTGGAGTCGATGCTGAAGTCCACATAGCCGCGGTCCAGGTACCAGGAGTTGAGCTTCTCCAGGTCGCCGGACATCTTTTCCTTGGAGTACTGGTCGTCGCGGCGGTACCACGAGGCCCAGTTGTGTTCCTTGGATTCCCAGTTGTCCAGGATGTCCTCGTTGGCGAACTTTTCCGTACCGATCAGGTTGACGTGGCGGATCTTGGCCGCCTTGCCTTCCTTGATCGCGATGGCCACATCGACGCGGTTACGGTCCAGTGGGCTCACCGTCGGGGTGATTTCCACGTTGTACTTGCCGCGGTTGTTGTACTGGCGGGTCAATTCCTGGGTCACGCGGTCCAGGCTCAGGCGGTCGAAGGTACCGCCCTCGGTCAGGCCGATGTCGCCCAGGCCCTTGAGCAGTTCCTCGGACTTGATGTCCTTGTTGCCGGTCACGGTGAGCTTGTTGATCGCCGGGCGCTCCTTGACCGTGATCACCAGAATGTTGCCCTGGCGATCCAGTTGCACGTCCTCGAAGAAGCCGGTGCGGTAGAGCGCACGGATCGCGTCGGCCACCTTGGCATCGTCCACGGTGTCGCCGCGGTTCACCGGCAGATAGGTGAACACGGTGCCGGAGGCAATGCGCTGCAGGCCGTCGACGCGGATGTCGCTGGCAACGAACGGCTCGGCGGCCAGGGCAACGGCCGGCAGGCTGAGGCCGGCGGCAAGAGCGAGGGCAAGCAGGCGGCGAGTGGGAAGACGCGTCATGTCACATCCGGTTGGAGTCGTATTCGGGTATTGCTGGATGCCGGCGTATGACGACGACAACAGGCGGAAAGAGTGGAACAGCTTCATCGTGGAACCAGACCGAGGATGTCGTTGTAGAACGCCAGTCCCATCAACCCGGCCAGGACCGCCAGGCCGACGTATTGTCCGGCAATCATGGCCCGTTCGCTGATCGGGCTGCCCTTGATCAACTCGATAAGGTAATACAGCAGATGCCCCCCGTCCAAGATCGGGATGGGCATCAGGTTGAAGATCGCCAGGCTGAGCGACAGCAACCCCAGGAAATACAGGAACCAGTCGAGCCCGCGTTCGGCCGAGGCGTTGGCCGCGCGCGCAATGGTGACCGGGCCGGAGATGCTCTTGACCGAGGCCTGGCCGGTGAGCATGCGCTTCATCATGCCCAGCGAATCGGCCGTCATTCGGCCGGTTTCGCGGATCGCAGCCGGCACGGCGGCGAGCAGCCCGTATTGCTGACGGCTGTCGTATTCCGGGGCCGGCGCGGCGGCCGGGCGCACGCCGATCATCCACTGGCCTTGCGTCGATTTGCGCGGGGCGATTTCCAGGGCCAGACGGTCTTCACCGCGTGCCACCTCGATCATGCCCGGGCCGCCGTGCGCACCCAGCGCCTGCACCTGCGGAATGATGTCTTCTGCCGAGCGGATCGGCTGGCCGTCGATGGCCACGATGCGGTCGCCCGGCTTGAGCAGGCCGTCGGCCACCGAACCCTTCACCACTGCGGCAATCACCGGTGGCTGCAACATGAACTGCCAGCCGATGCCGGCCAGCGACGCCACCCGGCGTTCGTCGAAGCCGACCGGCAACTGCGACAGGCGCAAGGTATGTTCGCTGCTGCTCGCAGCGTCGGAGGCGGTCAGGACGCGGACATCGCGCTTGTCCATTGCCGCGATGGTGAGCTGCATGTTGGCATCGCTCCAGCTGCTGACGCTGCGGCCGTCGATGCGCACGATGCGCTCGCCCTGGGCGAGCCCGGCTTCGGCCGCCAGCCCATCGGCGCGGCCGACGGTGGCCGAATAATCCTGCTTGCCCACCACAAACATCGCCCACAGCATCGTCATGCACAGCAACAGGTTGGCGATGGGACCGGCCGCCACGATCGCGATGCGTTGCCACACGGTCTTGCGATTGAAGGCCTGGTCCAGCTCCACCGGAGGCACCTCGCCTTCGCGCTCGTCGAGCATCTTGACGTAGCCGCCTAGCGGGATCGCGGCCACTACGAACTCGGTGCCATGGCGGTCGCGGCGCATCCACAACGGTTTGCCGAAGCCCAGCGAAAAACGCAGCACCTTGACCCCGCAGCGTCGCGCGACCCAGAAATGCCCGAACTCATGGAAGGTCACCAACACGCCCAGGCTGACGATCATCCACCAGACCGAACCGATGAAGTCACCCATGTGTGCAGCTCGCGGACGTGGATCGATCAGGCATGAAGGGCGTGGTGGGCGAGGGCGCGTTCAGTGATTTGCCGGGCTTGCGCATCGGCAAAAAGCAGGGTGTCGAGGGTGTCGGCATTGTGCCGCGGGAGCGTTGTCAGTGCGTGTTCGACCAACGCAGGGATCGCTAGGAAACCCACCTGGCCCTGAAGAAACGCTGAAACAGCGACTTCGTTGGCCGCGTTCAGGATCGCCGGTGCGGTGCCACCGGCCCGTAATGCGTCCCAGGCCAGGCGCAGGCACGGGAATGCGGCGGTGTCCGGAGCCTCGAAATCCAGCCGGCCCTGGCTGAGCAGGTCCAGCCCGCCAACCCCGGATTCGACCCGCTCCGGCCAGGCCAAGCCCACCGCCAGAGTGGTGCGCATGTCCGGCAGGCCAAGCTGGGCCAGGGTGGAGCCGTCGACGAATTCGACCAGCGAATGCACCAGGCTTTGCGGGTGCACCAACACATCGATCTGCTCGCCCGGCAGGCCGAACAGGTGATGCGCCTCGATCACTTCCAGGCCCTTGTTCATCAGGGTGGCCGAATCCACCGAGATCTTCGGCCCCATCGACCACTTAGGATGCGCCACCGCCTGCGCAGGCGTGACTGCCGCAAGCCCTGCGCGGTCCCGGCCACGGAACGGGCCACCGGAGGCAGTCAGGATGACCCGGCGCACGCCGCGGCCAGCGTCGCAGGAGCGCAGGCACTGGAAGATGGCGCTGTGTTCGCTGTCGATCGGAATGATTTCAGCGCCGGCGGCGGTTGCGGTGCGGGTCAGCAACTCGCCGGCCAGCACCAGCGATTCCTTGTTGGCCAGCAACAGACGCTTTCCAGCGCGCGCCGCGGCCAGCGTAGACGGCAGCCCGGCCGCACCAACGATGGCCGCCACCACGGTGTCGCACGCGTCGCTGCCGGCCAGTGCGTCCAGCGCCTCGGCGCCAGCATGCGCCTGGGTCGCCAGCCCGAGCGCGCGCAGGCCATCGCGTAGCGCCGGGTACAGCGCTGCATCGGCGATCAGCGCATGCGCAGGCTGGTGCGCGGCGCACAGCGCCAGCAGGTCCTCGACCTTGCTGCCGGCCGACAGCACGCTGGCGCGCAGCCGCTCGGGGTGGCGCGCGATCACGTCCAGCGCCGATGCGCCGATCGAGCCGGTGGCGCCGAAGACGGCGACCTGACGGAGAGAAGAACCAGCCATGCCTAGAATCCGAGAATTTCCTTGCCGAGTGCAAACACCGGCAGGGCGGCGAGCACGCCATCGATACGGTCCAATACACCGCCGTGGCCGGGAATCAGCGTGCCTGAGTCCTTGGCACCGGCGTGGCGCTTGAGCAGGCTCTCGAACAGGTCGCCGAGCACCGATGCCAGCACCGCCAGCGCGGAAACCAGCATCAGCTGCGGCACATGCGCCAGCGTCAGCCCGGCCAGCCAGCCGAACGCGCAGGCCACCGCAATGCCGGCAAGCATCCCGCCGAGCAGGCCTTCGATGGTCTTGTTGGGGCTGACCCGCGGCGCCAGCTTGTGCTTGCCGAACGCGCGGCCGGCGAAGTACGCACCGGAGTCGGCCGCCCACACCGTGGTCAGCGATGTCAGCAGCCACAGGTTGCCTTTGTCCGGGCTGGCATGCAGCAGCACCAGCGCCGCCCAGGCCGGCAGGACCGCCAGGGTGCCGGCGGCCAGCTTGAGCGCACGTGCCTGGCCGTTGCAATGATCGGCGCCGAAGGTGAAAAAGCGCAGCCACAGCAGCGCCAGCAACCACCACGCCACGCCCACGAGCGACGCAATCTGAAACAGCACCATGGAGCCGGCCGAGGCCCATACCATCAGCACCATCAGCAGCAGGTTGAGCATCAGCAGCACGGTGCGCGGCAGGCTGTCGTCGATGCCGGAAAGCTTGAGCCATTCCCACAGGCCGGTCAGGAACAGGACCGCTGCCAGCGCTGCCAGCCATTGACTAGGCAGCAGCACGATCGCGCAAATCGCGAGCGGCGCCATGATCAGCGCGGCAATCACGCGAGTCTTGGTCATGCGGAGGACGTCTCCGTCGCCTTGTCGGCGATCTGTGCACTGGTCAGGCCGAAGCGGCGTTCGCGCCCGGCATAGTCGTCCAGCGCTTGCTGCATTACGCCGGCATCGAACTCCGGCCACAGGGTTTCGGTGAACCACAGTTCGGTGTAGGCCAGCTGCCACAGCAGGAAATTGCTGATGCGGGTGTCGCCACCGGTGCGGATGAACAGATCCGGCGCGGGCAGGTCGGCCAGGGCCACACGGCTGGACAGCAGCGCTTCGTCGATCTGCTCCGGCTGCAAACGGCCGGCAGCGACGTCTTCGGCCAATGCGCGGGCAGCCGTGGCGATGTCCTGGCGGCCGCCGTAACTGGCTGCGATGCTCAGCACCAGCCGCGCATTGGCGGCGGTGCTACGCTCGGCGCCGGCCATGCGATCGCGCAACGGTGCGGCGAAGCGGCTGCGGTCGCCGATGAAGCGCACCTGCACGCCACGCCGCTGCAGTTCTCCAACCTCGCGGTCGAGCGCATGCAGGAAGAGCTTCATCAGCGCATCGACCTCATCCTGCGGACGGCCCCAGTTTTCGCTGGAGAACGCGAACAGGGTGAGCGCCGACACGCCTTTTTCCAGGCAGAAATCGATCGTGCGATTGACCGCGCGCGCACCGGCGCGGTGGCCGATCACGCGCGGACGCCGCCGACGCTGCGCCCAACGTCCGTTGCCATCCATGATGATGGCAATGTGGCGCGGCACGTCTGCGACAGGAGGGACTGGATGCATGGCAGGCGATGCCACGATCAGACCGTCATCAATTCCTGTTCCTTGGCCTTGACGACCTCATCCACATCCTTGATGGCCTTGTCGGTGAGCTTCTGGATGTCGTCTTCGGCACCGCGGGCTTCGTCTTCGGTGACGGCCTTGTCCTTGAGCAGATCCTTGACCTGCTGGTTGGCATCGCGACGGATGTTGCGGATGGCCACCTTGCTGTCTTCGCCTTCGCCATGCACCGACTTGCTGAGCTCCTTGCGGCGCTCCTCGGTCAGCGGCGGCAGGTTCAGACGGATCACGGTGCCGACCACGGTCGGGGTCAGGCCCAGATCCGAGGCGTAGATGGCTTTTTCCACGTCCTTGATCATGCCCTTGTCGAACAGGCTGATGACCAGTGAGCGGCCTTCGGACACGCTGATGCTGGCGACCTGATTCAGGGGTGTGTCGGTGCCGTAGGCCTTGACCTTGATGCCGTCCAGCAGCGCCGGCGAGGCGCGGCCGGTGCGAACGGTGGTCAAGGAATGGCGCAGAGCATCGATGCTCTTGGTCATGCGCGTCTGCGCGTCTTGTTTGATCTGGGTGAGCATCGCCGGAATCCGTTTGGAGCTGAATCCATGGATTATAGCCGGGACTGAGGTTTCCGACTCGCAAGCCGTCAGGACCTGCGCAGCCGGTTCACAGCGGAGGTCGATCTCGATCAGCCATCAGCGCAGTGCGTCGCACCACGCTGTGACGAATCCCCAATCCCGACTCCCGCATCTCCAAACTCAGCTACGGCCCTGCACTAACGTGCCGATCTGTTCGCCGTGCAGGATGCGCAGCAGCACACCCGGCTCGCTCATGCCGAAGATGCGCAACGGCAGGTCGCTGTCGCGCGCCAGTGCGAAGGCGGCGGTGTCCATCACTTCCAGGTCCTGCATGATGACCTGATCGTAGGTCAGACTGTCGTAGCGCACCGCGTCGGTGTGCTTCTTCGGGTCCTTGTCGTACACGCCATCGACCTTGGTTGCCTTGAGCAACAAGTCGGCACCGATCTCGATCGCGCGCAGCGCTGCGCCCGAGTCGGTGGTGAAGAACGGGTTGCCGGTGCCGGCGGCGAAGATCGCAATGCGGCCTTTTTCCAGATGGCGGATCGCACGACGGCGGATGAAGTCTTCGCAGACGTCGTTGATCTTGATCGCGCTCATCACGCGCACCTTGGCGCCGAGTTTTTCCAGTGCGTCCTGCATCGCCAGCGCATTGATCACGGTGGCCAACATGCCCATGTGGTCGCCGGTGACGCGGTCCATGCCGCTTGCAGCCAGGCCGGCGCCGCGGAAGATGTTGCCGCCGCCGATCACCAGCGCTACCTGCGCGCCGGCCTGCTGGGCCTCGATCACTTCATGCGCCAGGCGATTGATCACCTTCGGGTCGATGCCGTAATCCCCGTCTCCCATCAGCGCCTCCCCGGAAAGTTTGAGAAGAATGCGGCGATAGGAAAGTTCGGACATGGGGGAGGCCTCGGGGTAGGGAATCTGCAAACCCCGGCAATTCTAGCGGAAGCCCGTCACCTGGCGTGGTAAAAATTCTTTTGTTGGCAGCGGCGTGACCTGTTGCTCAGTGCGCGCGCGGTCAATGCCATGTCCATGCCGATCACGTTGGCCGTGGTGGTCATGTCCACGTCCGGGTCCTGCGCAAGTTCGATGATGCGCAGCGCAATGCCGGGCGGCGATGGCAGGTTGCGGCAGTAATGCAGGGCGGCCTGGAGATCTGGTTGCATTGAGTCATCGCCGACAGTGACCGTAAGCATACAGCTGCGGTCGTTGGATGGGGCGCGCCATGCTGCGCCATCGCCGCGCGGTAAAATCGCCGCGCGGTAAAAACGTGCGCGATAGACGCCAAAAGCCTGGTCGCCATCGTGAAGTAACGGCAATGCCGACCGCATCTGTAGCGTTGCGGCCGCTTGCGCAGGTGGCGGATGCGTTCGTTTCAGATTTGCGACACGCTGCGGATGTGTGGCGTGCAGGTAAAAAAAGCCGCGGCATGCCGCGGCTTTTTCTGAGTGGTGAAGATCAGGCCAGGCCGGCCTGCTTCATCACTTCGGCGGCGTAGTCTTCCACCACCTTTTCGATGCCTTCGCCAACGGCCAGGCGCTGGAACCGGATCACTTCGGCGCCGGCGGCCTTGACGGCCTGCTCGACGGTCTGGTCGGTGTTCAGCACGTACGGCTGGCCGTACAGCGTCACTTCGTTGACGATCTTGCTGATCTTGCCGCTGATGATCTTTTCCAGGATATCGGCCGGCTTGGCCTTGTCCTTCTCAGACATCTTGGCCAGTTCGATTTCCTTTTCCTTGGCAACGAATTCGGCCGGAACGTCGGAGGCCTTGACGTGCGGCGGGTTCATCGCAGCGATGTGCATCGCGATGCCGCGCGCCAGCTCGATGTCGCCACCCTTCAGCTCGACCAGCACGCCGATACGGCCGCCGTGCACGTAGGCCGCTACGTTGTTGGCGCTGTCGATACGGACCAGGCGACGCACCTGCAGGTTTTCGCCGACCTTGGCGATCACCGCAGCGCGACGCTCTTCGATGGTCTCGCCGCTGTCGAGCTTGACGCTCTTGAGTGCTTCGGCATCGGCAGCATCCGAGTTCAGTGCGGCATTGGCTACAACCTCGGTGAAGGCCAGGAAGTTCTCGTCCTTGGCGACGAAGTCGGTCTCGGAGTTGACCTCGACCAGCACGGCCTTGCCGCCGGCCTGTGCGGTGGCGATGCGGCCTTCGGCGGCAACGCGGTCAGCCTTCTTGTCGGCCTTGGCCAGACCCGACTTGCGCAGCCACTCGGCCGCGGCGTCGATGTCGCCTGCGTTTTCGACGAGTGCCTTCTTGCACTCCATCATGCCGGCGCCGGTGCGCTCGCGCAGTTCCTTGACCAGGGAAGCAGTGATTTCCATGGAATTACCTCATATGGACAAATGCGTGCGGCGGAAGTGTTTCCGCCAGTAGAAGACGGTGCAGCGTGCCGCCGCCCCCGTAGATATCGTCAGTGGCCTCTGCGACGGGCCGCGAGGGCACCGTCGGGGATGCGGCCGCACAGCATGGTGCGGCCGCATTGCATGCCGATTACTCGGCAGCCGGAGCGTCGGCCTTTTTCTCGCCCTTCTTGGCCGGAGCGCGACGGCCCTTGCCTTCGTCGGCGGACTCAGCCGAGAACTCTTCTTCACGCACTGACGCCGAGTTCGGCGCAGCAGCCTTGCCTTCCAGCACGGCATCGGCAGCGGCACGTGCGTACAGCTGCACGGCGCGGATGGCGTCGTCGTTACCCGGGATGGCGTAGTCGACCAGGTTGGGGTTGTAGTTGGTGTCGACCACGGCGATCACCGGGATGCCGAGCTTCTTGGCTTCCTTGATGGCGATGTCTTCATGGCCGATGTCGATCACGAAGATCGCGTCGGGCAGACGGTTCATTTCCTTGATGCCCCCCAGCGAGGCGTCCAGCTTCTCGCGCTCGCGACGCAGGCTCAGCACTTCGTGCTTGACCAGCTTGTCGAAGGTGCCATCGGTCTCGGCCGCTTCCAGTTCCTTCAGACGGGCAACCGACTGCTTGACGGTGCGGAAGTTGGTCAGCGTGCCGCCCAGCCAGCGCTGGGTCATGAACGGCATGCCGCAACGCTCGGCCTCTTCCTTGATGGACGCACGCGCGCTGCGCTTGGTGCCCAGGAACAGGATGGTGCCGCGCTTCTGCGCGATCGAGGACAGATAGTTCATCGCATCGTTGAAAAGCGGAACCGTCTTTTCGAGGTTGATGATGTGAATCTTGCCGCGTGCGCCGAAGATGTACTGCGCCATGTTGGGGTGCCAGTAACGGCACTGGTGACCGAAGTGGACGCCGGCTTCCAGCATCTGACGCATGGTGACTTGGGGCATTGCAGGAACTCCTGAGAGCGGAATCGCCGTGCGCGGACTGGACTTTTGAAAAGTCCGCACATGGACGCGTGGGCTTGCGAGAGACGCGCACAGACACACGCAAAGATTCCGGGGTTGGGCTTCCCTGTTGCCTCCGCGACGAACCCTGTGTGAGGGCACCCCGGCGCGGATGGCGGCAGCAGGTGTGAATTCGTCGGTGACGTCCGACGTGAACGACGCAATGCGTGAAGACGCAAAACAGCGCGCGGAGTATAGAGGGCCTGGCGGCGTGGTGCAATTGGCCGGAATTGGGAATTGCAAGGTCCAGCTCGCCTGAGCGTTCACCAGTCCACAAAACGGTCAGCCACCGGAAGGCACTCTACCAATTCCCGATTCTCAGTTCCCGATGCCCGGCTCTAAAGCCAACGTGCTCTCGATATCGCTATTGATACGCGCCACGAAGCGGCCGCTGCCTGCGGGCAGGTTGCCGGGCAGGGCCCACTGGCGGGTCTGACCGGGCAGGACATAGCCGGCCAGGTCCTTGCAGATGCTGCGGCGGGTGCCATCCGCGTCGACGTAGGCCAGATCGGCCAGGCGTGCGTGGCTGACCCCGGGGTTGTGGATGCGCAGCATGCGGTCGCTGCCATGCCCGGCCAAGGTGGTCTGGAGTGCCGGCTGCGGTGCGCTGGCTTGGCTGGACTGTGCGAATACCGGCGTGGAATAGCGCAGCAAGTCGGTCTCGTTGCCGATGGCGTGCTGGGTCACGACGAGACGATAGCTGTCTTCGGCCTGCGTGGGGCTGGGGCCGAGGCGAATCACCCGCAGCAGCTGCCGGCCTTGCGACGGAATTTCGAAATGCGCCGGGCTGACGGTGGCGCCGCTGGCCGGCTCAAGCAGTTCGCGTTCGCCGTCCTGACGCCAGTGGTAGAGCTTGGCATCCGCACGCCACGGCTGCGCGGCCTGGTTGTAGAGCCAGACGGTGGCCTGGTCGCTGTCGGCCGGGATATGCGCGGTGGTGGGGGCGATGGCGATTTCGGCGGCGCGGGTGGTGCCGCTTGCTGTTGTACAGGCCATGACCAAGAGCGAGGTCAGCAGACTGTGAACATGATGGGAGGCGGCCATGCTCAAAACGCGATGGTGGTGAAGCGAGCGCTACTTGCGGGCGTCGGCCCGGCGAGTGCGCTGGCGTCCTGGCCGGTGCTGGCGACTGTAGGCGTTTCACTGCGGCTGGCAGGCTCGGCGATCGCCATCGGCGTGCCCCTGGAGCAACTGACGCGCGGTGGCGTGGTGCGCAGTTCGCAGCCGCTGAGCAGCCGCAGACCGATGTGCAGCGTGCAATTCTCCAGCCCGTGCGCAGCGGTTGCGCTCGCCATGGTAGAGGTTGCTGCGCAAGCGATAGCTGCCAGGGCCAGGCGCTTCAAGAGGGTGACCAGCGTCATGGAGGCAATCGTTTGCATTGGACGCAACAGATAGCGACGCCCCGGATGCGAACTTTATTAACTGTCAGTAAGTGATCGAGACGGTCACCGTGTCGGTGTAGGCGCCAGCAATGGGCAGTTGTGGAGCCGGCGCGCGGCCGTAGACCGTGACCGTCTGCGTCGTGCCGTTACCGGTGCCGGACAGCGTGTCCACCCCGGTGACGGTGCCCCACCGAGCACTCCGGCCAGCGTTGCTGTAGAGCTCGTAGGTAATGTAATTGGCGCTGCTGGCGTGGCGCATGCGCCGGACGTTGCCGGTGGCGTTGCTGCCGTTGTCCAGCCCGATATTCCAGGCGGTACGGTTGGTGCAGGCCAGGCTGATGGTGGACGTACGATCGATGGCGGTGTCGATGGTGCCGGCGATGCTGCCGAAATCCAGGTCCGTGGTGACATAGGTATTGCAGCGTGCCGGCACGTTGGCCGAGGCGGTGAACGGAAACGCGTTACTGGCAGTCTTGGAGCCGCTGCCGCCAGCTGTGCAGTTGCTCGGCGCCGGCGGCACACCAGTGATGCTTTCGTTGTAGGAATAGCGCAGCACGGTGTCGGCGCCGCCAAAAGTACTGGTGTGGTTGCCGACCGACAGGATCTGGCTGGCCGGAATTCGCCCATACACGGTAATGGTGGCCGTCTGTGAGCCGCCGATGATCACCGGGACGTTATAGGACAGTGTCAATGTGCGTGGCGAGGGCGCCGCTGACCCGGTGGCGCCCCAGATCTGCGTGCGCGTCGCCTCGCTGTATATCTGGAAGTCCAGCCCGTCGCTGGTGGAGTTGAGCATGCGGCGTGGTGCATAGATGCCGCTGCTGGCACTGCCCGGGCCAAGGTCCAGGCAAAGGCTGACTTGTGCATAGCCCAGCACGCTGAGCGCGGCAGTCGCGCAGGACACATTGAGCGTTGCCACTGCATCGGTGGTGCCGTTGACCGCCACGTTGCCAAATGCCAACGGAGTGCCAAGGGTGACGGTACACGTGGTGTCCGCGTGCGCACGCTCGCTGGGTGCGAGCCACACAATCGCGATCGTCAGCGCAAGTGCCAGGCGCCAAAGCGTGGACATGCTCATGGCGTTGTTTGCTCAAGCATGCACGGCAGTGGACCGACGCGCGGAATGCCGCCCGGGTCGACCGGATACGCGAACTGCGCGACGCAACGGCCTTGGGGCAGTTCCACCAGAATGCGATTGTCGCCTTGCAGATTGTCCAGGTAGGTTTCGCCGTCGTAGCCGACCACCACGCGTTCGGAACTGCCGTCGCGCCGCACCACGCTGCCAACTGGCAGCGGCGCGCCCTGCGCATCGTGCAGCACGATGATGGCGGCGCGCACGCGGGTGATGCCGAAGTGCACCGCCACACCGGATCGCTGGCGCGGCGTCACCGTCGTGTCGACACGGTCCACGCGCAGGTCCGCCGGCAGGGTCAAGGTATCGATGGATAACTGATTGCGCTGCCAGGACTGCAATGGTGTCACCAGCAGGGTGCCGTGCGCATCGGTGACCCCGATCAAGCGGTTCTCCAGCCGCACCGGAATGCCAGGCTGGCCGTCGGTGGAGACCACCGCGAACGCGTCCTGGATGTCGCGCGCGGCGAAGGTGCGGCCGTTCATCCACACCAGGCTGCCGCTGGCGCTGGCATAGCCGAAACTGTCGCCGTCCTGGGTTGCTGCGCCGAGGTTGTAACGGCCCACCCGATTCAACCAGCCCAGTTCGGCCAGCCCGCCGCTGGCATCGTCACCGGCACGGCCCTGCAGGCGCCAACCGATGCCACCCAGATCGCCATCACCGGGCAGTGGTTGGCTGATATCGGCCACAAAGCCGGTGCGGTTACCGTTGCGCTGCATCGAGGCGCTGGCCTGACGTAATCCGCCAAGCGTGGTCGACACCGACAGGTACAGGCTGCGATCGCTGGAGACATCCAGATTCTGATTGCCCGACAGATTGGCGGCCCAGTTGCGCCCGAAGTTGCGCGACCAGAACACGCTGGCATAGCGCGAGGTTTCGCCTTGCGGATAGCTCAGCCGCACATAACTTGTGCCGAGTGAACCGATCTGGCCGACGTTGACGCCGAGCGCTGCACGGTCGCTGACGCGCGCAGGCAATGCGCCCTGCAATGCGCCCAGGTCGCGGTAATCGCCATGGGTGCGCTGGGTGCCCAGATTGACGTTGAAACGCCGGTTGTTCCAGCCGTAGCCCAGCACGTACTGGCCGCCGCGCAGTGCGTCCATCCGGCTGTGCGCGTAGGCGGCGTTGAACACACCGCCCACGCCAAGCAACCACACGCCGCCTACGCCGGCATTGATCACGCTACCGCCGGTTTCGGCATGCGCTTCGATCATGAAATCGTCGCGCAGGCCGTTGCGGAAGGTGGCGGTTGCCACACGACGTGGATCGTAGGAAAACGAGCGCACACCGTATTCGCGGCGCAGATGGCCAATGCCGGCCGACCATTCGGAAATGCCGCGCGCCAGCAGCTGTGGTGTGCCATAGAAGGCGAAATCCAACCTACGCACGCGGCCGAATGCATCGGTCACCACGATCTGCGCCTGGCCAGTGCCGCTGATGCCCGGTTGCGCGGCCAGCTGAAACGGGCCGGCCGGCACCTGGCCGCTGTATTGGCGCAGCCCGTCCACGTACAGCTCCACGGTGGAAGGCACCGCCGCTTCGCCGAGAAAGCTCGGCGTCGGCGTCAGCACGCGATACGGCTGCAAGGCGTAATTGCGGCCGATCTGCACGCCGCCCAGGCGGATCGAGCGGCTCCAGTCGACAAAGCCGCTATAGAAATCGCCCACGCTGAGGCTGGTGGCGCTGTCCGGAAAATCCATCTGCCAGGCGCTGTCCAGGCGCACCGCTTCGGTCCGCCAGCGTTCGTCCTGCGGGCGGTCGTAAGCAAGAAAAATTGCAGTGGTGTCGACCATGCCGCGGCCGATGCCGAAGGCACGCAGTTCGGTCGCCAGCGACGCGCTGCTGGCGCCGGCATTGCGGGTGGCATACAGGTCGTAATTGAGCAGCAGGCCCGGCGAGGCAGTGGCGCTGGGCGGGGCCACTTGTTCGGTTTTCAACACCGTGGTGGACAACGACAGCTGTGCCAGTGGCACCTGCAGCGCAAGCCGCTGTAGCGCGGCGTCGTAACGCACTTCTACATCGGGCAGGCGGTCCAGATCGACCAACGCGCCAGGCGCGCGGTCGGCCAGAATAAAGCCGAGTTTGCGCAGGGTTTCCACCGAGCCGCGCAGCCGGCCATCGACAAGTTCGAACGGCGCCAGGCCGCGGTCGGCCTGATTCACGGTGACGTCCAGATACAGCGTTTGCGGCTGTGGCGTGGCGCCTGGCGGCGGCTGATCGGGGAGCGATGTCACATCGGCCAGATCGCCGGCTGCGGCGCTGCCCAGGCAGGTGGCGGTCGCAAGCAGCGTCATCGCCAGCCGAGCCGCATCACGGCGCCGTCGGCGCGGCCAACAAAGTGCGTTCGTCAGCCTCACCATTGATCCTTGCGATGATGGTGCCGCGGCCGAACTGCGCCAGCGGCGCACCCAGCGACCAACGCATGGTCTGGCCGGGCAGCACATAGCCAACCAAGCCATTCAATGTGGTCTTGGTCGCGCCATCGACTTGGTGCCGCAGGTCGGCGACCTGGGCATGTCCGTTGCCGGTATTACTGATCTGGATCTGCGCCTTGCCATCGCTGCCGGCAACCACGTGCGCTCTCAGCGTCGGTGCGGGTTCAGTGTTGCCGGGTGGCAGCAGGAAGATCGGCACCGAGTAACGCAGCACGAACTGCATGCCCTTGCGGTCGGTATCGGTGCTTGGCAGCTCGTCGACGATGATGCGGTAACACTGCTCCTGCCCGGTGGGCGCAGGTCCGGCGCGGATCACCCGAATCAACTGACGTTCGCCGGCGGCCAGGGTGCGCATCGGTGGGCTGACCAGCACGTCCTGGGTGGGCTCAAGCTGATCCTGCCCATCGCGCTGGTTCCAGCGATAGGCGCGGGTCTGCACTTGTACTGGCGCGCTGCCGCTATTGCTCAGCCACAAGCCGTCGGCGGTTTGCTGCGCGCTCAGGCTCAGCGAGGTCGGCGCCAACTGCAGGCTGGCCGCATGTGCCGGCGTCGGCGAGACGCCGTTGGCCACGACCAGCGTCATCGCCAGTCCGGCTGACATCAGCCAGGCGGGTAAATGCGGCAACGGGTGAAGATGCACAGGCATGCACGTGCTCAATAGACGATCGTGGCAGTTATCGTGTCCTGGTAGCTACCGGTCGCCGCATTGCTGGCCGCCGGGTTGGTCACGCGGCCGTAGACCGGGTAAACCTGGTTGATACCGGTGGCGGTACGGCTGAGCGTATTGGTGCCGGTGGTGCTGCCCCAGACCGTGCTGCGGGCGATGTCTTGGTAGAGCTGGTAGGCGATGAAGTTATTGGTGGTCACCAGCGGGTCGGTATTCTTCATGCGGCGGGTGGTGACGTCATTGGCGGTGGCGGCATTGTCGCCCGCGCTCAATGCGATGTTGTATGGGGTCAATGCGGTGCACTGCGCGGTGACGCTGCCGTTGGCGTCGACGTTGGCCGTGGAGGTCGAGAGTACCGAACCGAAGTCGACGTCCGTGGCGGACGCGGCGGTAATCGTGCAGGCCTTGGTGATCGCGATCTTGACGTTGAAGGTGGTGGTGTCTGCCGCGCTCGCCATGCCAATGGTCGAGAGGAGGCCGAGAGACAGCAGCACAGGGCGGACAGTACGCATGGACATTTCCTTGACCGGTCTGGTCATTGATGACGCGACGATTTGTCGCCTTCCCTGCAATGCATCAGCTGTGCCAACCATAACGCCGAATTCACAGGCTATCTACCTGTGTCGGCTGGTCTTTTTCGTGAAACTGCGATGTCCTGCGGATGACTTCGTCAATGCAGATTTTGACGCTTATTGCGCTGCGTCACACATGCATGGGCGGTCGCGACGGGATTTTGCTGCACCGTCCGCTTGGCGCTGCACCGCTAATGTTCTGCAAAAAACGTCGGCGTGGATCGTTCAGATTCATGCCGAATCGGCGATAATCGCGTTCATGAGCGTCAATCTAAAAACGAAAGAAGAAATCGAACTGATGCGCGTCGCCGGCCGCCTGGCCGCCGAAGTGCTCGATGTCGTGGCCCGCTATGTCCAGCCGGGCGTGACCACTGCCGAGCTGGACCGCATCTGCCATGACCACATCGTCAACGTGCAGGGCACCATTCCTGCCAACGTGGGCTACCGCGGCTTCCCCAAGAGCGTGTGTACTTCCGTCAACAACGTGATTTGTCACGGTATCCCGAGCGCCGCCAAGGTGTTGAAGGATGGCGACATCGTCAATATCGATGTCACCGTCATCAAGGATGGCTGGCACGGCGACACCAGCCGCATGTATTACGTCGGCACGCCGTCGGTGATGGCCAAGCGTTTGGTCGACACCACCTATGAAGCGATGTGGCGTGGGATCCGCGCGGTCAAGCCGGGCGCTACGCTGGGCGATGTGGGTCACGCCATCCAGAAGTTCGCCGAGTCCGAGCGTTTCAGCGTGGTGCGCGATTACTGCGGCCATGGCATCGGCAAGGTCTACCACGACGAGCCGCAGGTGATGCATTACGGCCGTCCAGGCGAAGGGCTGGTGCTCAAGCCGGGCATGACCTTCACCATCGAGCCGATGATCAACGAAGGCACCTATCACCATAAGACCCTGCCCGACGGCTGGACGGTGGTCACCAAGGACCGCAAGTTGTCCGCACAGTGGGAACACATGGTGGCGGTGACCGAAGACGGCGTGGATGTGCTGACGCTGTCGGCCAATTCGCCCGCGCCGGTATGACGGACGCGCCGGCGGAGCGACCCGACCCAAGCGTCGCCGGCGACGCGGACTGGGCCGCACAGGCCCGTCCGCTGCTGGTGCATGCGGACATGCGGTTGCGCAAACGCTTCGACCAAGGCGAACCGATCGAGCGGCTGGTGGCGCTGCGCGCACGCGCGGTCGATCAATTGATGCGCAACGCCTGGACCCGCTGCATCCCGGCCGACAGTGGCCTGTCGCTGCACGCGGTGGGCGGCTACGGGCGCGGTGAGCTATTCCCGCGCTCGGACGTGGACGTGTTGGTGCTGGGCGATAGCGTGGCCCAGCAACGGCATGAGCAACACCTGTCGCGCTTGTTCGCGTTGCTGTGGGATGTGGGGCTGCCGATCAGCCACGCGGTGCGCTCGCCGACGCAGTGCATGGTGGCGGCGGCCGATCAGACCGTGCTTACCGCCTTGATCGAATCGCGGGCCCTGGTGGCCGATGCCGCTGCGCGCGCTGCATTGGCGGCGGCCATCGCGCCGCAACGCGTATGGCCGCCGCGCGATTTCTTCCAGGCCAAGCGCGAGGAATTGCTGGCGCGCCACCAACGCTTCGGCGACACCGCGGACAATCTCGAACCCGACATCAAGGACGGCCCAGGCGGTTTGCGCGATTTGCAGACATTGGGTTGTATGGCCTTGCGTGCGTTCGGAGTCAAGGACGTGGAGGCATTGGTCGGGCTGGGCCATGTCGGCTGCGACGAAGCCGCCGCGTTGCGTCGCGAGCGCGAAGAACTGGCCCGCCTGCGGTTTGGTCTGCACATCGTGGCCAACCGGCCGGAAGAGCGCCTGCGTTTCGATTATCAAAAGACCCTCGCCGAACGGCTGGGGTTTGCCGACGACCTGGAAAGCCTGGGCGTGGAAAAAATGATGCAGCGCTTTTATCGCAGCGCTGCGTTGATCCGCCGCATCAGCGACCGTCTGCTACAGCGCTTTGAAGAACAGTTCGATGGCGAAGCGACACCGGAATCGCTGGGTGGCGGCTTCAGCCTACGTCGCGGCTATCTGGCTGCCGACTCGGACAGCTGGCCGGGCGACGATGTGTTGCAGGTGTTTGCACTGTTCGTGCACTGGGCGGCACATCGCGAGGTGCGCGGCCTGCATTCGTTGACTGCGCGCGCGCTGGCCGAGGTGCTGCGCGAGTTTCCGGCGTACGACGTTGCCGATGCCACCGCCCGCGAGCTCTTCATGGCGCTGCTGCGCGGCACGCGTGCGGTGGAAACGCTTAATCGCATGGCGCGGCTGGGCGTGTTGGGCCAGTGGATTCCGGCATTCGCCAGCGTCTCCGGGCGCATGCAGTTCGACCTGTTCCATGTCTATACGGTGGATCAGCACACATTGATGGTGTTGCGGAACATCGCGCTGTTTGCCGCTGGCCGCGCCGATGAGCGTTTCTCGATTGCGCATGAAGTCTGGCCGCGTCTGCGCAAGCCGGAACTGCTACTGCTGGCCGGGCTGTTTCACGATATCGCCAAGGGCCGTGGCGGCGATCATTCCGAATTGGGTGCGGTGGATACGCGCGCGTTCTGCCTGGCGCATCGCCTGAGCGAAGGCGATACCGAACTGGTCACCTGGCTGGTGGAGCAGCACCTGCGCATGTCGGTCACCGCGCAGAAGCAGGACATCTCCGACCCGGAAGTGATCCACCGTTTCGCCACGTTGGTCGGCACACGCGAGCGTCTGGATTATCTGTATCTGCTGACCTGCGCCGACATCGCCGGCACCAGTCCCAAGTTGTGGAATGCATGGAAAGACCGCTTGTTGGCGGATCTGTATTTCGCCGCGCGTCGCGCCTTGCGCGAAGGGGTGGAACATCCGCCGCCGCGCGAGGAGCGCCTGCGCGAAGCGCGCGAATCCGCGCGTGCGCTGATGCAGGCGCAAGGGCATGACGATGCCACCATCGACCGGCAATTCGCCGGCATGCCGGACGAGAACTTCCTGCGCTTCCGTCCCGAGCAACTGGCCTGGCAGGCGGCGTCGCTGATCGAAGTGGAGATCGCCCAGACCCTGGTCAAGGCACGGCGCGCGGTGCCTGACAACGATGCACTGGAAGTGTTCGTGTATTCGCCCGACCGCGATGGGCTGTTTGCGGCCATCGTCGCCACTCTCGATCGCAAGGGCTACGGTATTCACCGTGCACGCGTGCTGGACGCGCCACACGATGCGATCTTCGACGTGTTCGAAGTGCTGCCGCGGGACACCTACGCCGATGGCGACCCGCAGCGGCTGGCAGCAACGCTGCGCCAGGTGCTGGCCGGCGACCTGCAGCAGGTGCGGCCGGCACGGCGTGCAGTGCCGGGCCAGTTGCGGCATTTCCGCTTCGCACCGCGGGTGGAATTCAGCGAAAGCGCCGATGGCCGACGCACCCGCATCAGCCTGGTCGCACCCGATCGCCCCGGCCTGCTGGCCGATGTGGCGCACGTATTGCGCGTGCAGCACCTGCGCGTGCACGACGCGCGCATCGCCACCTTCGGCGAGCGTGCCGAAGACCAGTTCCAGATCACCGACGAGCACGACCGCCCGTTGTCCGAATCCGCCCGGCAGGCCCTGCGCGATGCACTGTGCGCCTGCCTCGACCCTGTCTAGCACTCCGGAGACCCCCATGGCCACCAGCAAGAAGACCGCGCCCAAGCAGAGCGCGACCACCAACAAGGCAACGTCCAAGCCCACGCGCGCAACGCGTGGCAAGGCTGCCAAGGCGCCGGTTGCCGCCTCCAAGCCGCTTGCTGGCGTCGGCAAAAAGAGCGCTGCTGCCGGTGCTATCGGCAGCAAGGCCGCTGCACCGAGCGCTGCAGGCCACACACCTGCCGCAAAGAAGGCAGCCAGCAAGCAAGCGTCTTCTACTGCACCGCGCGTGGCCAAGCAGCCGACCAAGGTGGTTTCTGCACCGGCCGCAGAGAAAGCTGCTGCGGCAAAGAAACTGCCGATTGCCGAGCAGGCCGTGCACAGCGCCGCAACGCAGGTGGGCAGCGATGAACTCAAATTCGGTATCGAAAGCGCGTTCGAACGGCGCGCCACGCTGACCATGGACGAGATCGACGGCTCCACGCGCGCAATGGTCACGCGCGTGATCGACGGCCTGGAAAGCGGCGAATTTCGCGTCGCCGAGCCGGACGGGCAGGGCGGCTGGGCCGTCAACGCGTGGTTGAAAAAAGCCGTGCTGCTGTATTTCCGCGTCAACGAGATGGCGGTGATCGATGCACAGCCGGCGCCGTTCTGGGACAAGGTGGAATCGCGCTTTGCCGGCTTCCATGAAGCGCAATTCCGCAAGGCCGGCGTGCGCGTGGTGCCGGGCGCGGTGGCGCGGCGCGGCAGTTACTTCGGCAAGGACGTGGTGCTGATGCCGAGCTTCACCAACATCGGTGCGTATGTCGGCGAAGGCACCATGGTCGACACCTGGGCCACGGTGGGTTCGTGCGCGCAGATCGGCAAGCATTGCCATCTGTCCGGCGGCGCCGGCATCGGCGGCGTGCTCGAACCGCTGCAGGCCAGTCCCACCATCATCGAAGATCACTGCTTCATCGGCGCACGTTCGGAAGTGGTGGAGGGTGTGGTCATCGGCCACCACAGCGTGATCGGCATGGGCGTGTTCATCGGCCAGAGCACGCGCATCTACAACCGCGCCACCGGCGAGATTTCCTATGGATACGTGCCGCCGTACAGCGTGGTGGTGTCCGGCCAGCTGCCCTCCAAAGACGGCTCGCACTCGCTGTATTGCGCGGTGATCGTCAAGCAGGTCGATGCCAGGACGCGCAGCAAGACCAGCGTCAACGAGTTGCTGCGCGGTCTGGCCGATTGAGTGCCACGCAGCCCGTCGGCGCCATGCTGTCGCGTTCGCCCAGTGGCTGGATCCGTTGGCGCCTCCCGGCCCTGTGGTTGGGATGGGTGCGGTCTACGTTGCCGGCTCGCCGATGCGCGATGGCGTTTCGCAGCAGTTGGACATGCTGCGTTGGCTGGCGCCTGCATTCATGCGGGTGCGGACCTTGCGTCTGGCATGGGCGTCCAGGCGGTGGGCACAGGTCTGCGATGCGGGCGATGCGCGGGAGATCGTCCAACAAGGACGGTCCCAGCGCGTGGATCTTGCCGAGCTGCGCCGCGTCGATGTCGCAGGGCTGGTTCCGCCGCTGCGGATGGCGCTGGAATTCCATGGAGAACGCGCCGATGTGGTGTTCCTGCCGGCACGCTGCCTTGAATACCATTAATTGGCAAACACCCTGTCGCCACGCGCAAGCGCGCGCCGCGCAGTCGAAAAGGGCACACCATGACCACGCTGTACGGATTGAAGAAGTGCGACACCTGCAAGAAGGCGACCAAGTGGCTGGACCGCTTTGGCGTGGCCTACACCTTCGTCGATTACCGCGAGCACAAACCCGAGCCGGAAACGCTGGTCGCCTGGGCCGACCAGGCCGGCGGATTCGATGCCTTGATCAACAAGTCCTCGACCACCTGGCGCCAGTTGCCGGACAACAAAAAGACGCCTGGCTCGCAGGCCGAATGGAAGCTGTTGCTGCGCGAATATCCGCAGCTGATCCGACGGCCCTTGGTCGTCACCGACGACGGCGCGTTGAGCCAGGGATTCTCCGACAACGGTTTCAAGAAGCGGTTTGGCATCGAGTGAACGTGCGGCCGTACCAGTGCGAGGACTGGCACCAGCTGTGTGCCGTGCACGACGCGGCGCGGCGGCAAGCGCTGCGGGCGGCCGGCTTGCCCGAAGCGTTGTTGCCCCTGCCGGTTGCCGCCGAGCGTGAATCACTGTTCGACTACACGCTGCGCGTGGCCGAGCTCGACGGACGCGTGATGGGAGTCGTGGCCTACGATGCGCAGAAGCTCGCCTGGCTGTACGTGGCGCCGGACGCGCAACGGCGCGGCGTTGGCGCCGCGTTGGTTGCAGCGGTCCAGCAGGATCGTCCGAACGGCCTGTCGTTGGAATTGCTGGAAGCAACTGACGCGGTACAGGCGTTCTACCAACGTTGCGGCTTTGTCGTCACCGGCAGCTACGGCGGCCGCATTCCGGGAAATGAGCGTTTTGCGCTGCGCGCGCAGGCGATGCGCTGGCATGGCCCCGATGCTGCTCCAGCGATGCATAAATCAACCGTGTTATCACACAAGGCCTGACGACATGAACGATGTGCTGGATCTGACCTGCGATCTGATTGCACGCGCCTCGGTGACTCCCGAGGATGCTGGCTGCCAGGCACTGCTTGCAGGGCGCTTGACTGCCGCGGGCTTCGCCTGCGAACACCTGCGCCTGGGCGAGGTCGACAATCTGTGGGCAACGCATGGCAGCGGCGCGCCGGTGCTGGTGTTGCTGGGGCATACCGATGTGGTACCGCCGGGCCCGCGCGAGGCCTGGACCAGCGATCCGTTCGATCCGCAGATCCGCGACGGCGTGCTGTACGGTCGTGGCGTGGCTGATATGAAAGGCAGCGTCGCCGCGTTCGTCGTCGCCGCGGAGCAGTTCGTCGCCGCGCATCGAGCGCATGCCGGCACGCTGGCAGTGTTGCTGACTTCGGACGAGGAGGGCGATGCCATCGATGGCGTGCGCCGGGTCGCCAACCTCTTTCTCGAACGCGGACAGGCGATCGATTGGTGCATTACCGGCGAGCCATCGTCCACCGAGCGCTTGGGCGATCTGTTGCGCGTTGGACGTCGCGGCAGCTTGTCCGGCACGCTCACCGTCAAGGGGGTGCAGGGGCATGTGGCGTACCCACACAAGGCGCGCAACCCGATCCATCTGGCAGCGCCTGCGCTGGCCGAACTGGTCGCGCGGCAATGGGACGATGGCTTCGAAAGCTTCCCGCCGACCAGTCTGCAAGTCTCCAATATCCATGCCGGCACTGGCGCCAATAACGTGATTCCCGGCGAGCTGCAGGTGGCCTTCAATCTGCGCTATACGCCGCACTGGGACGCGCCGCGCCTGGAGGCGGAAATCACCGCGCTGCTCGATCGGCATGCGCTGGACTACGCGCTGCGCTGGCACCGCAGCGGCGAGCCGTTCTACACCCCGGAAGGGCGCTTGCGTAGCGTCGCGCGTGAGGTGTTGGGCGCGTTTGCCGGTGCGCCACCGGAAGAGAGCACCGGCGGCGGCACCTCCGACGCGCGCTTCATCGCGCCATTGGGCGCGCAGTGCATCGAAGTCGGCCCGGTCAACGCCAGCATTCATCAGGTCGACGAGCATGTGCGCGTTGCCGATCTGCAAGCACTGCCAGCGCTGTATCGCACACTGATCGAGCGCTTGCTGATCGAGTGAGCGGGTCGCGTGCACACCGTCGTTGCCACTGAAACAGTTGCACCGGTGAAAACGAACGGTTAGCGTCAGCGACATGGTCATTCGCCTTGCCAACCTCAATAACGCCAACCGCAACAATCTGCGCGCGAATAATCGTACGCGGCCGATGCGGGTCTGCGACTAGGCGACGTCCACCAAACGCCCAGGAATCAGAAAACCCGCATCGGCCGATGCGGGTTTTTTTATGGGTGTCATTTTCATGCAGCACGCTCTCTCACCGGCCGCCAACCCCAGCAGTTATTCAGGAGTGTTTCCATGTGTTCCATCTTTGGTATTTTCGGCCTGCAACCCGGTGACGACTTGCAGGCGCTACGCCGGCAGGCACTGGAATGTTCGCAGCGGCAGCGCCATCGCGGGCCGGACTGGAGCGGCGTCTACGTCGATGCCGGGGCCATCCTGGTGCACGAGCGCCTGGCCATCGTCGACCCGGCCGGCGGCTCGCAGCCGTTGCTGTCCGAAGACGGGCAGCTGGCGCTGGCGGTCAATGGCGAGATCTACAACCATCGCGAACTCAAGGCCGAACTGCTGCAGCCGTACGCCTTCCAGACCGGCTCCGATTGCGAGGTGATCAATGCGCTGTATCGCGAAGATGTGCCGGCCTTGTATCTCAATCGCCTCAACGGCATCTTTGCGTTTGCGCTGTGGGATAAGACGGAAGGACGGGTGATCATCGCACGCGACCCGATCGGTGTGGTGCCGCTGTACTGGGGGCACGACCGCGAAGGCCGTCTGCGGGTGGCGTCGGAATTGAAATCGCTGGTGGACGATTGCGCCGATGCGGCGCAGTTCCCTCCGGGCCATTGGTACGACAGCGCCACCGGCGCGCTGAGCCGTTATTACGAGCGCGCCTGGCGCGAATATGCCGAGGTGGAAGGTGTGCAGGTGCAACTGCAGGAATTGCGCGAAGCCTTCGAGCGTGCGGTGCATCGTCAACTGATGACCGACGTGCCGTACGGCGTGTTGTTGTCGGGCGGGCTGGATTCCTCGTTGGTTGCAGCAGTTGCCGCGCGCTACGCCCGTCACCGCGTCGAAGAGAACGATACCACCGAAGCGTGGTGGCCACGCCTGCATTCCTTCGCGATTGGCTTGAAGGGCTCGCCCGATTTGGCAGCAGCGGAAGTGGCCGCCGCTGCGCTGGGCACCGTGCACCACGGCTTCGAATACACCTTCGAAGAGGGGCTGGATGCGTTGCCTGACGTCATTCGCCACATCGAAACCTACGACGTCACCACCATTCGCGCTTCCACACCGATGTTCTTATTGGCGCGGCGTATCAAGGCGATGGGCGTCAAGATGGTGCTCTCCGGCGAAGGCAGCGACGAGATCTTCGGCGGCTACCTGTATTTCCATAAGGCACCGAACGCGCGCGAATTCCATGAAGAGCTGGTGCGCAAGCTCGACGCGCTCAACAACTACGATTGCCTGCGCGCGAACAAGTCGATGATGGCCTGGGGCGTGGAGCCGCGCGTGCCGTTCCTGGATCGCGAGTTCCTCGATGTGGCGATGCGCATGGACGCCAGTTTCAAAATGATCGACAAGACCAGCAGCGGCGCGGCGCGCATGGAAAAAGGCGTGCTGCGCGAAGCATTCGCAGGCTATCTGCCCGAGTCGATTCTGTGGCGTCAGAAGGAGCAGTTCAGCGACGGCGTGGGCTATGGCTGGATCGACGGGCTGAAGGCGCATGCCGCAGCGAACGTCAGCGAACGCGAGCTCGCCGCTGCCGACCGACGCTACCCGGTCAACCCGCCGCAGACCAAGGAAGCGTATTTCTATCGCACCTTGTTCGAGCAGTTTTTCCCCGGACAGTCGGCTGCGGAAACCGTGCCGGGAGGCAAGTCGATCGCGTGCTCGTCGCCAACCGCGATCGCCTGGGATGCGAGTTTTGCCGCGATGGCAGACCCATCGGGCCGCGCCATTGCCGGCGTCCACGCGCAGGCAATGGACTCGTAAGGCTGCCGTAACTGCAGCGGCCGGCGTGCATTGCTGCACGGCCGGCCGCTGCGCTTGGTGCGCGTGTCTTATTGCTCCTGGCGCACGCAATAGCCATAGCGTTGCGGGTCGATATCCACGCCGGGCATATCGGCCTGGTTGTTGCGCCACAGGTTCGGCTTGAAGTCGGTCGCGGTGCAGTTGGCCGCACGGTCCACGCCGATGGTGTAGGTAAATGGCGTGTTGGCGAAGCGGTTGTTCTCGAACACATTGTCCTGGCTCACGCTGTTATCCCAGCACAGGATTTCCGGCGTGCGGTACCGCACCGCACAGGCCAGGAATACACCGGCCACCTTGTTGCCATCGAACTGATTGTTGCTGAAGCGATTACGCCGCGCATCCGAGAGATAGATGCCTTGGCTGCCATTGCGCTCGAAGCGGTTGTTGCGGATCTCGCTGTCTTCCAGGTGTTCGGTGGTTAAACCAGCAGCCACGTTGTCGTGGATGTAATTATTGACCATCGTGACCTTCGCTGTGCGGTTGAACGACACGCCGTCCCAGATTGCACCGGACACATCGTTGTTTTCGATGGTGATCTCGCGGGTGTCGTACTCGCTCAGCAGGCATGCGCTGCGGCACTTGTTGACCTGCAGGCCGGCCAGCCGAATGCCTTGCCCGGACCGCACTACCACCGCGCTATTGCTCAGGTAGGGGCGCTCGGGCATGAACTCTTTGTCGCCAGTGCTGGCGACGATCTGCATGTCTTCGATGCTGACATTGCGGATCACGCCCGTAGGCTGCTGGTTTTCGTAATCGCCGACCACCAGGACCGGCTGCTGCACGCCATCGGCCATGCGCACCACGGTGCTGGGGCCCTGGCCGCGCAGAGTGAAATTGCCGCGGTGGATCGACACCATGCCATTGAGCGGAAACTCGCCTTTTTCCAGGCACAGCACCGCCGGCTTGTCGCTTTGCGGCAGTTTGTCGATGGCTTTTTGCAGGTCCTGTCCAGGACTTACTTTGGCGGTGCAGGCAGTCACAGGCGCATCCGGCGGGCCGGATTTGGCTGGCGGCGCGGCCGAGCAGGCCGTCGCAAACATCAGTGGCAACAGGGCGGAAACGGAGCGGGCAAGCAAAGGCATGCGGATTCCGATCAGTGGGGGGAAGAGGGCGATGCGTGGAGCAGGGCTCCACATCGCGATGTGCTCTAGTGTGTCCCACCGGACGTTAAGTTCCAGCCCATGCGTAGCCGCGCGATTCGGCGCAGGTTCATCACCTTGTCGCGGTTGAGGCTGCATTCGCTGTGCATATGGTTGCAACGTCTGACGTGCGTCACATTGCGGAGGGAACAAAATGACTAGCGCGATCGTCTATCGAACAGCGGTGCGCGCGGTCGTAGTGCAGTGTTTGCATGCCGTTTGCGGATGCGTGTGCATGCGACCAGCTGCAGACCGTGTGTTATTGAACGCTCGAAGCGAGCGTCATGCCGGTGCTGCGTGCGTATCGCACGCGTGATGCGCGCCGACATCGCATGTGCCGACGGACGCAGCGCATACAGCAGCTGCGCCACCGTCAGAAACGATAAGCCAGCTGCGCGTAGATGCGACGCGGCTCGCCGGGGAAATGCCCGGCGCGGGTGTTGAATCCGCTCACCGCATAGACCTTGTCGAACAGGTTTTTGATGTTGATCTGCAGTTTCCAGGCGTCCCAATGCGTCTGCCAGCTGATGTCGTAAATGGCATAGGGTTTGACGCGCTGCCCGTCCAGGCTGACGCGTTCGCCCACGTAGTCGGCACCAAAGGCGATTGCCGAGCGCCATGCCGGCAGGTCATAGCGTGTCCATAGACCGAAGGTGTTGCGCGGTGCATTGGCGAAGCGATTGCCGGACGCATTGGTGATGCCATTGGTGCCCGCATCGAGCACGCGTGCATCGTTGTAAGCGTAGGTGAGGTTAAGTACCCAGCGCTCGGTGAGATCGGTCAGCACGTCGACTTCCATGCCCTCGCTGCGTACCAGACCAAGCGCAGAAAGTTGATTGACACCATCGACGATGCGGCCGTTGGCCTGCAAGATGTTGCTGCGCTCGATGCGATACAGCGCCGTGTTGAAGGTCAGCCCGCCATCGTTGAGTGCCGTCTTCAGGCCCACTTCCCATTGCGTGCTGCGTTCTGGTGCGAACGGACCACCTGCGCTGCTGTCCTGATTGGCGGCATCCTGCGGCAAGAAACCGCTGGCGTAACTTGCATATGCGTTGATGCCCTCGCGCAACACGACGGTGCTGCCGACACGCCAACTGAGATCGTTGCCGGTGACGCGCGAGCCGTCCAGCAGGTTGTCGTCCTTGAAGCCGTCCCAGCGCAGCCCGGCCATCGCATACCAGCCCGAGGTCAGCGTGAGTTCGTCCTGCAGATACGTACCATAGCGTTGGCTACGCGTGCTGGTAGCGCGCCAGGGAAGGCTATGGAGACCGTAATCGTAGAAGCCGCTGCGCCCGTACACGGGGTTGAACAGATCGATGCCCGGCACCGGGCCACGTACGCGTCCGGTATCTGCGGTATTGGCGGTTTGCGCGCGGAAATTGGCGTCAAGGCGGTAGGAGTCCGCGCCCATCAGCAGCGTGTGCTCGATCGTGCCGGTGCTGGTGCGGAACACCGCGTTGACGTTGCTGGAGATTGCATCGTTGTCGCGGTATTGATTGCGCAACTGTCGGGTCATCCACTCGGCAGTGCCATCGCGATCGCGGTCGATCAAGCCCATCGGCTCGTGATAGATCTGATGCTCGTCGTTCTTGAACCAGCGCAGCGCCATGTCCACACTCCACGCGCTGGACGGCGCAAACCGGTACTGCGCGAACGCCACTTTGGCGCGCATGTCCAGGAAGTCGGGGGGTTCGTTGTGGTTCCAGCGCCGGTCGGTGAGGAAGTTGCCGGCGTTATCCACCGGCACGCCACGTAGGCGGTTGCCGCCCAGGTTTTGGGTGATGTCGGTGTATTGCAGGGTGAGTTCGCCGGTGTTGCCGATATCGAAGGCCACCGACGCATCGCCAATCTGGCTCTGGCTATCGGTGTTCCAGCGAAAGCCGTCTTCGCCATCGGCATAGGCGCCGATGCGGTAGCGGATGCGGCCATCTTCGCGCACCGGCCCGGTGGCTTCGAACGAGGCGGCACCGAAGGATTGATTGCCGACCTGCAGCTCCACGCGCCGCGCCGCCTGATGGCCGGGTTTTTGCGTGACATAGTTGATCACACCACCCGGTTCGCCGCCGCCGTACAGCGCACCGGCCGGGCCCTTGAGCACTTCCACGCGCTCGATGTTGAACAGCTGCGGCACCGAGAAGCCGGCATACGGGTCGCTGCGCAGGCCGTCGTACAGCACGTTTTCCTGGCGGAAACCGCGCAATGTCACCCCGGCATAGCTGAAGAAGCTGATGCCGCTGATGCTGCGATACAGATCGGTGATCTGCCGCGCAGCCTGGTCGTCGATCAACTCGCGCGGCAGCACCTGCACCGACTGCGGCACCAGCGCCAGCGGCGTATCGGTGCGCGTGGCGACGGCGGCGTCTTCGGATTTGTAGAGCGTCTGCGCACGGCCGACAACATCCACGCCATCCAGCGCGGTCACGGCGGGTGCGGTGGTCTGTTGAGCGAAAGCAGGCAGGGTATGCAGAGCGAGCGTGGTGACAAGAAGCGTGTGGCGCATTGATCAATAATGGGAATGGTTATCAAATGCATCTTAGCATGATGTGTTTGCCGGATTGCAGAGGTCGCTGCGGCGCTGCGCAAAAAGGGCTTGCTAGCTGATGTGCGATTTGCTTTGGTGCAAATGCAGGTGCCCGCGCGTAAGGACACACGCGAGACGCGAAGTCGCAGAAGCCAGGAATGCAGGCAAGGCAGGTAAGGCAGTCAAATGAGGCAAAGCAGAACGTATGAGAGCGAGGTCTCCCTTCTCCCGCGAGGAGAAGGTGCCCGAAGGGCGAATGAGGGGACGTGCGAAGCCTCGTGCGCTTGTGTGCCTGAGCGTTTTTGAATGGCTAAGGGCAGGGCCACATTGCGCACTCATCCAATACCGCGTGATGGCCGTACCCTCACCCCAACCCCCGCGCCCGCAGCGCGGGCGCTCCAAGGCACGCGCGCCAGTGGCGCGCAATCCGTGCCTCGTCGCCCCCTAGGGGAGAGGGGCGTTGTGGAGCGGCGATGCTTGATCGTTCTTCGTTCTTGTTTTTCTTTCCCTGGCCACTACGCAGCAGCGTTGCTAGTCGCTATTACTGCGGGCGCAATTGCAGCGTGTAACGCGTGGCAGTGGGCAGAAACGGTGTGGGTCTTCCATGCACCCAATCGTCGTGGCCTGCGCCCCAGAACGGCGATAGCGGGTGTCCGCTCTGGCCGCCGGGCATATGCACGATGCCGTCCTGTTCGTGGCCTGGCGAGACCACCATGCGTTCGGACGCGCCAAAGGCCGGGCCTTGCACGCGCGGCATGTCGCGGTCGCCCGGCAGCTGGTCGGGCGGCATGCACAGCCAGCGCTTGGCCAGGGCGGGCAGTGCACGCGCGATGGGGTGGCAGATGGCGGCGGTATTGCGCTGGCCCCAGCTGTGTTGGCCGCCCGGTTTGCCCTGCGCGTCTTCTGCGATCACGCTTGACTGCGCGCTGCGCGCGGCATCGCTGAGCAACTGGTCCCAACTTGCGAACGTTGGCGGTAACAGGTTGGCTGGGCGCTGTTGCAGTAACGGCCAGACGATGCCTTCCAGCTGCGCGCGAGGTGGCGGCAAGAAGTCCTCGCCGAGTGCGGCATGGGCGGGTGCCAACAGGCCGCCTTCCACGGCATCGATGGTCTTGCTGCGGAACTCGCGCACGATGCGGTAGCTGGTCGAAGTGGTGGAGGCATGACCATCCCAATCGCGCATGGCAAGTGCGATCTGTTGCAGTGCCGGATCCTTGCTGTCGGCGACGATGCTGCGCAACAACTGCCACCAGCGCGTGAGCAGCACGGCGCGGTCGTCAAGCTGGATGGCGAGCAGATCGCGTTCGTTGAAGCGCTGCTTTGCGAAGAGCGCGTTGCGAATCTGCTGTGCACGCGCGCCTAGGTCGTAACCGGCATTGCCAAGCGTGGCCAGTTGCTGCGCATCGACGATGCGGTTGTTGGCGGTCCAGAGCCGATGCGACGGCGGGTCGACCAGCGCAGGCGCATTGTCGCTGCGCAGCGACCACGGCAGGCAAGCGCTGGGCGTCGAAGGTGTTGCAGCTGCAGCTGCAGGTGCGCTTGATGCTGCGTTTGGTGCGGGCGCCGAGGTTGCGAGTTCGGCAATTCCACTTGGGCCGCAGCCTGCATTGCGTTCCGGGCGCGCGCCGATCAGGCGCCAGGCGATACGCCCGCTGCGATCGGCCAGCAGCAGGTTCTGCGCCGGAATGCCGGAGCGGTCTGCCACCGCAAACGCCGCCTGAAGATCGCCCGCTGTGCTCATTTGCGCGAAGTCCAACCGAATCGCGCCCGGAAGCTGCGCGGCCCAGCGCAACGCCAGCACGCTGCCGTCGGCGTTGGTGTGCAGCACTGGCCCCCACGCCGCTTCGCGCACCTCCAGACGCACCGGCGCTGCACCGGCCACGCGGATGGTTTCCACATGCGTGGTCAGTGCCTGCGGGTGGCCCGGCGTGGGCGCAGGAATGCGTGCGAAATCCGCGGTGTCGATATAGCTGTTGGTAAACGCCCAGGCCACATGCCCGTTGCTGCCCACCACCACCGCCGGCAGGCCGGGCAGGGTGAATCCGGTGACATCTACTTTGCCATCGGGCGCGTTGCTGTCTGCATAGCGCAGGCGTGCGCGGAACCAGATATTGGGCGGGCGCAGGTCCAGGTGCATGTCGTCGGCAACGATGGCGCGGCCGTCGGTGGTGAGGCTGCCGTCTACTGCGAAGTTATTGCTGCCTGGTATCGGCGTTTCCGCGTGCGGTGCGGTCGCCGGATGCGGTAGACGCCGTAGGTCCAGCGTGGTCGCATCCGGCAAACTGGCATCGCCCAGCGGCGGACCGAACAACGGCGCATCCCAGCTGGAGCCCTGGTGGTCAAGCAACGCCGCCAGCGCGGGCGGCACCACGGCGCGGATGCGCGCGGCGGCTAGCTCGGTCTGGTTGCTGCTGTCCTGCAGGTCTGTGTACATCGCCAGGCCGGTGAGGATGGAGTCGTCCAGTGTCCATGCGCGCGGTGTCTGGCGCAGCAGCAGATAGGGCCAGGGCCGCACCCGCAGCGCGGCCAGCCCGGCGTTGACGCCGTCGGTATACGCCTGCAATGCAGCGCGTTGGCTGCCGGCGGCGATGTCCAGGCTGGCATGCACGCGGGCCCGCAGGCGGTGCACGCGGTTGCGCTTGTCCAGGTCTACGGCCTTGGCGCCGAACAGCTCGGACAACTCGCCGGCCGGTGCGCGGCGCATCAAATCCATTTCGAAATAGCGCTCCTGCGCGTGTACGTAGCCGAGCGCACGCATCGCATCGAGCTGATTTGTGGCATCAATGGTGACCACGCCGAGCCCATCGCGCTGCACGCTGACCGGCGCAGCCAGGCCGCTGAGGGCGCCCTCGCCATCCAGCTGCGGCAAGCTGCCGCGCATCAATAGATAGAGCGCCAGGCTGGCCGTCAGGGCCAGCAGTACGATTCCCAGCAGCAGCCGGCCCAGCCATTTACGCATTGTCGGTTCCTTGAGCTTGGTTGACGTGCGGTCGGCGGACATGACCGTGGCGGGTCTGGCCGCAAGCGCAACTGAAAGTGATTCCGATTAGATCATTGCACGCCTGCTTAGGGCACCATGCGCGCATTGCGTCGTTGGAGCACACCATGAAAGGCCATCCCGAAGTCGTCGATTACCTCAAGCAGCTGCTACGCGGCGAATTGGCGGCGCGCGATCAATATTTCCTGCATTCACGCCGCTACGAGGATCAGGGGCTGATGGCGCTGTACGAGCGCATCAACCATGAGATGGAAGAAGAAACCGAGCACGCCGACGCGTTGTTGCGGCGCATCCTGTTTCTGGAAGGCGACCCGGACATGCGACCAGCCGAGTTTGCGCCCGGCAAGACCGTGGTGGAGATGCTCGAGCGCGATCTGGTCGTCGAATACGAAGTGCGCGCCGCGCTCGCCGCCGGCATGAAGCTGTGCGAAGACCACGGCGATTACGTTAGCCGCGACATATTGCTCAAGCAGCTGCAGGACACCGAAGAAGATCATGCGTGGTGGCTGGAGCAGCAGCTTGGCCTGATCAAGCGCATCGGTCTGGAGCTGTACCAGACCTCGAAGATCGACAAGGGCCACGCTGCCGGTTGAGCCGGCAGCCCACGCTGCGCAGTCGTCTGGCTGACGCAGCGTGGGTATCGGCTCGGCATGGAGTACGAGTGCCTTGCCATTCGCGACGATTTGCTGATGAAAGCCGGTCTGTCCGAGCTGCCAACGTTCCAACCAGAAGTTCGTGTCCATGCGTCGCCTTGTCAGTGGCTGTCTCCACTGTGTTCATTCGAAATGGCGGGTCACGCGCGCTCTGATGCAGTGCTCAGCGTTGACGGTAAGTTCAGCGCTTGCATCTGTTACACCTAGAAGAGCGGGTGATGCAATGCCGGCGCTGCAGCAGTTTTATTTCCTGAAACGCGACACGTGCTGCCGCGCCTCAGGTCCTTTGAGGCGTACAAAAATGCCGGTCTTGCTGCCGCGCGCCGGAAAAGTAAGCAGCCTGAGGCGACCGCAGTTTCAATCGCGCCGCTGCGCGCCAAGTGAGTGAGCAATAGTTACTGCACCTCCAATCCATCCACCTTTTGCCACCCGCGCGGCAACAGCGCCCCGCGGCTCGCACGCGCACCCACATACGTGTCCAGGTCCTTGAACGACAGGCTCATCGTGCGAGCGCCGCTGCGCACCAGCAGCGTGTTGCCGGGTGCTACCGCGACCACTGCCACCACGCGTTCGGTACCGAGCTTGGCCTTGGGGATCTCGATGATCTTGTTGCCTTTGCCCTTGTCCAGTTCGGGTACCTCCGTGGCCGGCACCGCGAGCAGGTTGCCGGCGCTGGTCACGGCGACGATGCGATCGGTTTGCGGGTTGCTCACCTGGGCCGGCGTCAGCACATGCGAGCCGGTGGTCAGGTTGAGCATCGCCTTGCCGGCCTTGTTGCGGCCAGTAAGATTTTCGAAGCGGGTGACAAAGCCGTAGCCGTGCGAGGACGCCAGCACGAAGCGGGTGGCGTTGTCGGCACTGGCCATGACCTGGAACGCTGCGCCCGACGCCGGCGAGAACCGCCCGGTCAAGGGTTCGCCGTTGCCACGCGCCGAGGGCAGGGTGTGCACGGCGGTGGAATAGGCGCGGCCTTCCGAATCCAGGAACGCCACCTGGTGCGTGCTGCGGCTACGCACCGCCGCCAGCAGGCCGTCGCCATCGCGGTAGGACATGCCGGCCGGATCCACCTCATGCCCCTTGGCCGCGCGCACCCAGCCCTTTTCCGACAGCACCACCGTCATCGGTTCGCTGGCGACCATCTCGGTTTCGTCGATGGCCTGCGCGGCGCCACGCTGCACCAGCGGCGAACGGCGCGCGTCGCCGAACTTCTTGGCATCGGCAGTGAGTTCGTCCTTGATCAGCTTCTTCAGCTTGGTCTTGCTTTCCAGGATCGCCATGATCTGCGCGCGTTCCTTGGCAAGTGCTTCCTGCTCGCCGCGGATCTTCATTTCTTCCAGGCGCGCCAGTTGGCGCAGCTTGGTTTCCAGGATGTATTCGGCCTGTTCCTCGCTCAACGCAAAGCGCGAGATCAGCACCGGCTTGGGTTCGTCCTCGCTGCGGACGATGCGGATCACTTCGTCCAGGTTGAGGAAGGCGATCAACAAGCCTTCCAACAGGTGCAGGCGACGCTCGACCTTTTGCAGTCGATGGTCGAGGCGGCGGGTGACGGTGTCGCTACGGAAGGTCAGCCATTCGCTCAGCAACTGGCGTAGATTCTTCACCTGCGGGCGGCCATCCAGGCCGATGACGTTGAGATTGCAGCGGTAGCTGCGCTCCAGATCGGTGGTGACGAACAGGTGGCCCATCAGCTGTTCGGCATCGACGCGATTGGAACGCGGCACCAGCACCACCCGCACCGGGCTGGTGTGGTCGGATTCGTCGCGGATGTCTTCCAGCCACGGCAGCTTCTTGGCGCGCATCTGCTGGGCGATCTGCTCGATCACCTTGGACGGCGACACTTGGTACGGCAGCGCGTCGATGACGATGTTGGCGTGTTCTTTCTTGTATGTGGCCCGTGCGCGCACGCTGCCGTGGCCGGTTTCGTAAATCGCACGCAGGTCGGCGGCCGGGGTGATGATTTCAGCGGTGGTCGGATAGTCCGGCCCGAGCACGTGTTCGCACAGTTCGGCAACCGTGGCATCGGGGTTGTCGAGCAGCCGCAGCAGCGCGCTGACGATCTCATTGAGGTTGTGCGGCGGAACGTCGGTGGCCATACCCACGGCAATGCCGGTGGTGCCGTTGAGCAGCAGGTGCGGCAGGCGTGCCGGCAGCCAGGTGGGCTCTTCCAGGGTGCCGTCGAAGTTGGGTGCCCAGTCGGTGGTGCCTTGGGCGAGTTCGCCCAGTAGCACTTCGGCGATCGGGGTCAGCTTGGATTCGGTGTAGCGCATCGCCGCGAACGACTTGGGGTCGTCGGTGGAGCCGAAGTTGCCCTGGCCTTCGATCAGCGGGTAGCGGTACGAGAACGGCTGCGCCATCAGCACGAGTGCCTCGTAGCAGGCGCTGTCGCCGTGCGGGTGGTACTTACCGATCACATCGCCCACGGTGCGCGCAGATTTCTTCGGCTTGGCAGCGGCATTCAGGCCCAGCTCGCTCATGGCGAAGATGATGCGCCGCTGCACCGGCTTCAGGCCGTCGCCCAGGAACGGCAGGGCGCGGTCGAGCACCACGTACATCGAATAGTCGAGATAGGCGCGTTCGGCGTACTCGCGCAGCGGCAGCTGTTCGAAGCCGTGGAAGGTGGGGCGGGTCAGATCGGTCATGTAAAGCCAGGTCCTGCGTGGGAGGAGTCCGCACCGGGGCGTGGACTCGAAGAGCGCCGATTATCCGGATGCGGCGGTGGATGCCAAGCCGCGCGCGTGGGAGCTGGCGAAATAACGCGCCGGCGGGGCGCCGAAATGGCGGTGGAACACACTGACGAAGGCGCTGGGGCTGCTGTAGCCGAGTTGGTCGGCCACCTGCGCCACTGCGTTGCCCTGGCTCAGCCGCCGCAAGCCTTCCGCCAGCCGGGCCTGCTGTCGCCACTGCGCAAAACTCAGGCCGGTCTCGTTGCGGAAATGCCGGCTCAGGCTGCGCGGCGACAGTCCGCCCCAGTCGGCCCATTGCTCCAGTGAACGCGGGTCGGCGGGGGTGTCGAGCAGCTAGCGGGCGATCCGCAGCAGCCGGCGGTCGGCATCGGCAGGTGCAGGTGGTCGATCTGCACCTGCCGCAGCTCGTCCAGCAACACCGCGGCTAGGCGTTGCTGGGCGGCATCCAACGGCTGATCCAGCGGCCAGCTGGCGGCCCGCATGATGGCCTCGCGGGCCAAGCCGGTCAGTCGGATCACCCGGCCTTGCGCAGGCAGGGTGACGCAGGCATCGGGCCGCACCCCCACGCCCCAGCCGCGCATGGGCCCGGCCGGCTCGACCGTGTGCTGCCGTCCGGGCGGCAACCAGCCCGCGCAGCCTGGCGGCAGCGACAAGGTGCCTTGTTCGGTATGCACGGTGAGCATGCCGTGTTCCACATACATCAGCTGGCCGCGGACATGCGCGTGCCAAACGGTTTCTGGCGCCCAGACCTCGCGCAACTCGGCCAGGAACGCGATCAGCACCGGGCCATCGGCCTTTTCGAAGCTGGTGCGCACGCCCGGTGGCAATGCGTCGATCCGGGTTGGCGAGTTTTCGATACTCATTGGCCGAATTGTATTACCACGCCAGTACGCACGCCGCGTGAGGTGGAGATCCTTGCGGGCGGTTTAATCCCCAGTGGTATAATTGCTTTTACAAATATATTTTTCGGAAAAAATGCAGTGCATGAATGTGCCGTCCACCGCCGCGCCGTCGTTCGGCCTGCTGCTGCGTCAGGTACGTGATGCGCTAATGCGCCAGCTCGATGCCGAGATGAAGGGCGAACTGCCCGATTTCGGCTTCAGCCACTACGTGGGCCTGAAGGTTCTGGCGGTGCGCTCGCCGTGCACAGCCAACGAACTGGCGCTGGCGCTGGACCAGACCCCGAGCGCGGTGACCCGCCTGCTCGACAAGCTTGAAGCGCTGGGCGCGGTACGGCGCGAGCCGCACGCGCAGGACCGACGCGCACTGCAGATTGTCATGACCGAACAGGGCGTGGCGCTCTGGGAGCGGCTGCGCTTGCGCGGCGAACGCGCCATCGAGCAAGGCCTGCGCGATCTGTCTGCGCCCGAGCGCGAACTTCTTACCTCACTTCTCATCCGTGTCCGCGATGCACTCAACGCATGAACGCTGCTAGTTCCCCGACCCAGACGTTGCGCCCGCGCTCGATGCGCTTGGCGCGGCCGTTCGTTATCACTGCCCTTGCGCTGGCGCTGGCCGCCTGTGCCAGCAGCCGTGGCCTAACCCCGCAGGGTAGCGTGCTGGATCCCAGCAGGCTGCATGCGGAGCGCACCCTGGCGCAGCAAACCACGCTGAGCCCGGCCGCGTGGCCGGCCAGCGATTGGTGGCGCGCGCTGGGCGATGCGCAGCTGGACGCGCTGATTGCCGAGGGCCTGCAGCACAGCCCCAGCCTTGTGGCGGCCGACGCGCGCTTGCATCGGGTGCAGGCCCGTATCGACACTGCGCAGGCCAATCGTGGCCCCAGCTTGTCGGTGTCCGGTGGCTACACCGGCCTGCAGCTGCCCGAATCCTTGGTCGGCGAAGAGATCGGTGGCAAATACGGCGGTAGTGCGCAGCTCGCGTTGAAGTTCCGCTACGGCGTCGATCTGTGGGGCGGCAAGCGCAGCGCGTGGGAAGCGGCGGTCGATCAGGCGCATGCAGCCGAAGTGGATGCGCAGGCGGCGCGGTTGAATCTGTCGTCGGCGATTGCCGAAGGCTATGCGCAGCTTGCTTACGCATGGAGTTTGCATGACCTGGCCAATGACGAATTAGGCCGCGCCCAGAAGCTGCTGGAATTGACCCGGCAACGCCGCAGCGCCGGCATCGACAGCGAGTTGCAGGTGCGTCAGGCGCAGGCGCGCGTGCCGGCTGCGCAGCAGCAGCTGCAGTCCGCGCAGCAGCAGATCGACGAAGCCCGCACTGCGCTGGCGGCGTTGGTCGGGCAGGGCCCGGATCGCGGCTTGGACATCGCCCGCCCGGTGCTGGGCGGGGGCATTGCCACCCAGTTGCCGAGCATGCTGCCGGCCGATCTGCTCGGCCGTCGTCCCGACGTGGTCGCCGCGCGCTGGCGCGTGGAGGCGGCCGACAAGGACATCGCGGTCGCCAAGACCCGCTTCTATCCCAGCCTCAACCTCACTGCGCTGGGCGGTGTGATCAACCCGGATGTCGGCAAGTTGCTGGACAGTGGCTCGGTGTTCGGTCTGGTCGCGCCGGCGCTGAGCCTGCCGATCTTCGACGGCGGCAAGCTGCGCGCCAACCTGGCCGGCAGCGATGCGCAATACGACCTGGCCGTGGCCGACTACAACCAGAAAGTGATCTCTGCGCTGCGCGAAGTGGCCGACCAGGTCACCGCCGTGCGCTCGCTGCAGCAACGCGCGCAGGCGCAGAACGACGCCGTGCAGACCGCCATGGCGGCCTTCGATCTGGCCCAGCAGCGCTACCGCGCCGGCATCGGCAGCTATCTGGAAGTGCTTCGCGTGCAGGAGCAGGTGCTCGTCGCACGCCAACGCATGGCTGGGCTGCAGTCTCAACAACTTCTGGCCTCGGTGAGGTTGCAGCGTGCGCTGGGCGGCGGATTCACGCCGGAGCCCGCGCGCGATACCGCACACACCGCGCCCACTTCCGCACAACCGAATTCCTGAGACATCGACGATGAGCCAGACGACTTCAACTTCTCCTCAACCCGCACCAGCCGCGCCCAGCAAGCGCCGCGCTGCGCTGCGTATCGTGGCCATTGTGGCGATCCTGGCGATCATCGGCCTGGTGGTGTGGTACTTCCTGGTCGGCCGTTGGCACGAAGACACCGACGACGCGTACGTACAGGGCAATCAGGTGCAGATCACCCCGATGGTGGGCGGCACTGTGGTGAGTATCGGCGCCGAAGACGGCATGCGCGTGGAGCGCGGCCAGTTGCTGGTGCAACTGGACCCGGCCGACACCGAGGGCGCAGTGCAGCAGGCCGAAGCCAATCTTGCCAAGACCGTGCGTCAGGTGCGCGGTCTGTATCGCAGTGTTGAAGGTGCACAGGCCGAATTGTCCGCACGCGAGGTCGCGCTGCGCAGTGCGCGCTCAGACTTCGCACGGCGTAAGGATCTGGCTGCCACCGGCGCGATCTCCAACGAAGAACTCGCGCATGCTCGCGACGAACTGGCCGCGGCCGAAGCGGCCGTGAGCGGCTCGCGCGAGAGCTTTGAGCGTAACCGTGCGTTGGTGGACGACAGCGCAGTGGCCAACCAGCCGGACGTGCAGACCGCCGCCGCGCAGCTGCGTCAGGCGTATCTGAATCATGCGCGCACCGGCGTGGTGGCGCCCGTGTCGGGTTATGTCGCACGGCGCGCGGCACAAGTTGGCCAGCGTGTGCAGCCGGGCAGCGTGCTGATGGTGGTGGTGCCGCTGGAGCAGGTGTGGGTGGAAGCCAACTTCAAGGAGACACAGCTCAAGCACATGCGTCTGGGCCAGGAAGTGGAACTGCATTCGGATCTGTACGGCGGCGGAGTGAGCTACACCGGCCGTATCCAGAGCCTGGGTCTGGGCACCGGCAGCGCGTTCTCGCTGTTGCCTGCGCAGAACGCCAGCGGTAACTGGATCAAGATCGTACAGCGCGTGCCGGTACGCATTGCAGTGGATTCCAAGCAGCTGGCCAGCAATCCGCTGCGGATCGGGTTGTCGATGAAGGTCGAAGTCAAGCTGCACGATCAGCAGGGCAGCGTGTTGCCGACCAAGCTCGCCAACGCTGCGGTGTTCTCCACCGACGTGTATGCGCAGCAGCTCAAGGCTGCCGACGCCGACGTCCAACGCATCATCCAGGACAACCTGCCGTCGCAGGCTGCCAGCAAGGCGGGCTAAGCCATCATGTCTTCGCAAGCTCCCACCGCGCCCGGCGGCCCGGCGGCGCCGGCGCCCGCGGCGGGTTTTCGACCGGCCAGCGTGGCGTTGTGCACCGTGGGCCTGGCCATGGCCTCGTTCATGCAGGTGCTGGACACCACCATCGCCAACGTCTCGCTGCCCACCATCGCCGGCAACCTCGGCGCCAGTTCGCAGCAGGCCACCTGGGTGATCACTTCGTTCGCGGTCAGCACCGCGATCGCGTTGCCGTTGACCGGTTGGTTGAGCCGGCGCTTCGGCGAAACCAAATTATTCGTGTGGTCCACGCTGGCATTCACCATTGCCTCGCTGCTGTGCGGGCTTGCGCAGAGCATGGGCATGCTGGTGGTGGCGCGTGCGTTGCAGGGCGTTGTCGCCGGGCCGATGTATCCCATCACCCAGAGTCTGCTGGTGTCGATCTATCCGCGCGAAAAACGCGGGCAGGCGCTGGCGTTGCTGGGGATGATCACCGTGGTGGCGCCGATTGCCGGGCCAATTCTCGGTGGCTGGATCACCGACGACTACAGCTGGGAATGGATCTTCTTGATCAACGTGCCGCTGGGCATCATCGCCAGCAGTATCGTGGGTTCGCAGTTGCGGCATCGCCCCGAACAGCTCGAAAAGCCGCGCATGGATTACATCGGCCTGATCCTGCTGGTGGCCGGTGTGGGTGCGCTGCAGTTGGTGCTGGACCTGGGCAATGACGAGGACTGGTTCTCTTCCGACAAGATCGTGGTGCTGGCCTGCGTCGCTGCGGTGGCGCTGGTGGTGTTCGTGATCTGGGAGCTGACCGACAAGGACCCCATCGTCGATCTCAAGCTGTTCCGGCATCGCAACTTCCGCACCGGCACGTTGGCGATGGTGGTGGCGTATGCCGCGTTCTTCAGCGTGAGCCTGCTGATCCCGCAATGGCTGCAGCGCGACATGGGTTACACCGCGATCTGGGCCGGCCTTGCGACTGCGCCGATCGGCATCCTGCCGGTGCTGATGACGCCGTTCGTGGGCAAATACGCGCTGCGCTTCGACCTGCGCCTGCTGGCTACCATCGCCTTTATCTTCATGTCATTCACCAGCTTCTTCCGTTCCAACTTCAACCTGCAGGTGGACTTCAGCCATGTGGCGACCATCCAGCTGGTGATGGGCGTGGGCGTGGCGCTGTTCTTCATGCCGGTGCTGCAGATCCTGCTGTCGGATCTGGATGGGCGCGAAATCGCTGCAGGTTCTGGTCTGGCCACCTTCCTGCGTACGTTGGGCGGAAGCTTCGCCGCATCGTTGAGCACCTACCTGTGGGCACACCGTACCCAGGTGCATCACGCGCACATCACCGAACACATTTCGGTGTACACGCCCGGCATGCAGGAACGACTGGCTGCGATGGGGCAGGGCGACCTGAAGCGTGGCGCTGCATCGCTCAACAACATGATCAACCACCAGGCGTCGCAGATGGGCTTCAACGACATCTTCTATCTGCTTGGTTGGACCTTTCTGGCAATCATCTTCTTCCTGTGGCTGGCCAAGCGGCCGTTCGGCGCCGGTGCCGGGAGTGCAGCGGCGGCAGCGGGGCACTGAGCCCCTGTTGAGGGGCTGCTAGACTTGCGCCGTCAACGCAGGAGCGGGCGATGGGCATGTGGTCGGCAGCGATGGTATGCAGGCAAATGGATCTGCTCGATGGCAGGTCACCAGTGCAGCATCAAGTGCAATCTCGTCGATTGCGTCAGCCGTCCAAACGTCTGCTGTGCTGGCTTGCCGCTGCGGGGATGCTTGTCGCGCAGGTGTGCTGTTTTCCGGCGATCGCCGCGCCTGCGTCGCTTGAGGACGCGTTGACCCAACAGCTGCATGTCAACCGTCAGCGTTGCGGCATTGTCGGGCAGGCGGTGTCTGTTGTGCACAACGGCAAGCCGCTATTTGGCGGCGTCGATGGGCTTGCTGGTATGGACATGAAGCAGCCGGTAACGCCAGAGCAGATCTTTCCTGCGTTTTCGGTGAGCAAGCTGTTTGTGAGCACGCTGATCATGCAACTGATCGATCCGGGTCAGCCGGCAAGACAGTATTTGCCCGGATTGCTGCAGCGCTGGGAACACATCAGCCTTGCGCAACTGCTCAAGCATACCTCTGGCCTGCCAGCGTATTTCGAGCCGTCGCAGATGAGCGGCACGGATAAAGCCAGCGCTTCATTTCCAGCAACTGCGCAAGCGCTGTTAGAAGTGTTGGTTGCGAGACCGTTGCTTTGTGTGCCTGGCAGCGAAACGCGCTATGTCAACACCAACGACGTCGTTCTTGCGCAGCTCTTGCAGGCGCATGACCGCATGCCCTGTGCACAGGTGGCATCAGAGCGAATCATTAGGGCCTGTTAACACATTCGAAGCCCATCAACGACCAGAACGAAGCTGAGGAAGCCAAGGAACATGACATCCAGCTGCTCGAAGCGCGTGAAAATCCGTCGGTAGCCCTTCAAGCGACGGAACAGCCTCTCCACTTCGTTGCGCCGTTTGTACATTTCCTTGTCGTACTCCCAAGGATCGACCCGATTGGACTTGGGTGGAACCACCGGCACGAAGCCAAGATCGAGCGCCAACTGGCGGGTTTCATTGCCTTCGTAAGCGCGATCCATCAGCAGATGAACCGGCCGCTCCACTGGCCCCAGGTGTTCAAGCAACGCGCGGCCTGCGGGTGCGTCAGGTGCGTTGCCAGGCGTCAATCCGAACGTGATGGCTGTTCGAGCATCTGC